>CAZKTI010000042.1:0-6893 GCA_964555725.1 uncultured Gammaproteobacteria bacterium
AAAAACAAAAGCCATTAAAAAAACTGTCAACACATAACTAATTCGATTGTTGAATATTTGTGTCATTAACTTTTCGTTTTATAAAAAATAAAATTACTGCAAAAAATAATAAAAGGCTAACTATTTGAGGTAAACGAATACCAACAATTTCAGGTGTGTCATCAATTCGTATAAACTCTAACACAAACCGAACTATTGAATACATCACTATATAAAGTAAAAAAATCGTTCCTTCTCGTAAACGCATTGTACCACGAGATAATTGTATATGCAAAATAATAAGAACAATAAAAATTATTAAATTTAAAATTGACTCATACAAAAAAGTTGGATGAAAATACTGAAAATCTTGATAAATTAATGGGCGATTAAAAGACTCTATTGGAATCCCCCAAGAAATATTGGTTGGCTTTCCGAATAACTCTTGGTTAAAATAATTACCCCACCTTCCTATAGCTTGAAATAAAATAATACCAGGTACTAATATATCTGCTATTTTAAAAAAAGAAATTTTATGTTTTTTAACCCAAAGAAAGGCAAAAATAATACCGCCCAAAAGTCCTCCATGAAAAGCAAGTCCTCCATTCCAAATCTGCAAAATTAATTCTGGATTACTTACATAAAACTCAAGTTCATTTAATACATGATACAATCGAGAACCAATTAATGCAGAAACGACAATACCAAAATAAAGATTAAAAATGTCTTTGGTAATACCGCTCTTTTTTGAAATACTTGATATTACAATCCATGAAATAATGAGTCCAAATGTCGCTATAAGTCCATACCAATAAAATATTAATGGTCCCAAGGAAAATGCAACAGCAGTTGGATTATATGTATGCAAAAACTCAATCATTGTCCCACTCTCATCAAAGAATATTGGGCGTTAACTTTTTTACTGCATGCTTTAATAATCATAACTCAATTGTAGTAAATAAATATTACAGTGACTCTCACTGAAAATATAAGTTTTAAATATCAAACTTACTAGCGTAACGTCCAATATATGGAATCTCCCACTCCTCCCCCTTTAACGACTTTGAAATACCAATAACGGCGACTGCAACAAGAGCAAGCCATACTATCAAATTAACAAGTGGAATCCACATAATAAATAGTGCTCCAATTTCTGCAATAAATAATACTAACCCCTGCTTAGCGTGTGACTGAACGAATTTATTATTTCGTTTTAGAAACAAAGGTATTATGAATAAAAAAGAAATATATGAGAGGGCTGCTAAAAATCCATTCTCATCTGCATTCTTTTTTGACTGTTGTGCTTGTGCCATATTAATATTTTATTGAATAATAATTATTTGTTAATTCTCTTTAATACTTATTGGGACTTACGGATATGGATACAATTCGAGGCACTTGTGAGACCTGAAGCGAAATGTATCTAAGGGTACTTTGAGTAAGGCTCGAACAAGTAACGAAGAAGTGTGCCATATCCGTAAGTCCTCACTCATTAAGTTTTGATTGTTCGTGACTATATTGAGAAAGTAAAAAGGTCGCTCCACCAGTTATTACCAAACCTGCTATAACAGTTTGCCATGGAAGTGCTAAAAAGTAAAAAAATGCTCCAAGTGTAGGTTCGTAAAAAAACGAAAACAATCCAAAAAACAATCCTAAAAATAATCCCGCCAACATTCCTGTTTTAACTCCATCCAACCCTGGACCATCTAATCTATATACAATATTACGTGCAATTAACAGAAAAATAACTATACGAATTATCCAGTGGATTGAAAAATACTGACTAGAAACCAAACCATCAATATATGAATCTACAGAAACAATTGAAATAAAAAGTTCAAAAATAATTGCCAAAAAAACTGGGAAATACGACACCAAATAATAATCGTATAGTTTTAATGTGCGTCTTTCTTCCATATATTATAGTATATCACATTCATGACGCGTCATCATTAGGCCTTATATTTTCTTGAAAACGTAAATACAGCAATGTAATAAGTGGAAGTATATTTGTAATCATAATATCATGGATAGAATCGAAAAAATCATAGCGCATTTGAAAAACAATGCTATCTCGAAAATCAACAATCTCTAAAAGTAAGGAAAAAATAATTGTAGGAAAAAGAGCCTTCCATGAAGACAATTTTATTTTAAAGATTCTTGCAAATAAAAGAAAAACGAAATACCCCAAAATAATATGAAAGCCGTCTTTTGAAAGCTCAAATATATCGACTAATATTAACTTTAATGTTTGATAAAACGACATACACCTACACCATACCAAAATAAAATAAAAAGAAAACCCTTTATAATGATCTTCGGATTTCGTGCAAGTTTGTATTTACTTCGATATCGAGGGGTTTCGAGCTTCGAGCTAGTTTCCATTTTCTTATCAAGTGACAAACGAGGCGTACTAATTAGTACGTCGAGTGCAGTCAGGCAGATAAAAAATGGAAAATGGCCGAAGAGCCCGCTAGTACTTCAGGCTTTTGCCTGAAAGCAGAGCGGGTGGCACGGAAGCCCGCTATTTGCGATAATAATATTTTCCCATGAGTTTTAGAAAAAACATTGGAACTAGATACAATTGTAATATAGTAGCAAACGCTAATCCAAACATTACAGAAATAGAAAGTCCAAGCCAAAATTCATTTGCAAAAGCTAAAGGCACAACTCCAAAAATTGTAGTAAGTGATGTTAAGATAATTGGCTGCAAACGAGAATCTCCAGCATCAATAAGTGCTTCTTTTAATGGTAAACCATATTCATTAATATCTCTATATACTTTATCTAATAAAACAATTGCATCATTAACAACAATTCCTACAAGCGCAACTAAACCTAAAAATACAGAAAAGCTAAATGCTTGACCAAAAATAAGAAGTCCTATAAATACTCCAACAAATGTATATGGTAACACCATAATAATTGTAAGAGGCGCTTTAAACGAATTAAACTGCAAAATTAAAATTACAATTATAAGAAATACTGCGACATAGAGTGCTGACCACAATTCACTAAATGACTGATCAATATCCTCTACCTCTCCTCCAAATTCTATTTCATAACCTTCGGGTATTTCCATTTTCGCAATGCGCTCCTCTATAGCAGGAACTACTTGAGTAGGGGTAAACTCTTCTTCTAAATCAGCTTGGATGGTAAGAGTTCGTTTAAAATCACGGTGACGAATTGTAGCAAGTGCAGGTTCTAAGTTAACATCGGAAATTCTTGAAAGGGCAACGCTTTTTCCAGACGGAGATGCTACAAATATATTTGAAATATCCTCAATACTTTCAATATTATCTTTGTCTAATTTAACTACAACATCTATATCTTCTTCTTGTGTATTTACTTCTGTTGCTGTAACTCCAAATAAAGCTGTACGAAGTGCAAACCCTGCATCACGAGGTGTTAAACCGGCTTCTGAAAGTTTTTCTTGATTAAATCTAAATATAAAATCAGCGGGACTTCTTTCTTGATTAGATTCTATATCAACTACACCTTCTGTATTTTCTAGTTCATTGATTACCATATTTGCAAGAGAGTCTAACTCAACCAAATCATCGCCAGTGATGCGTGCCTCAATAGGAACACCTGTAGGAGGACCAAAGTTGGCTTCATTTAATGTAA
Source organism: uncultured Gammaproteobacteria bacterium (assembly GCA_964555725.1). Classification (GTDB taxonomy): domain Bacteria; phylum Patescibacteriota; class Patescibacteriia; order CAZKTI01; family CAZKTI01; genus CAZKTI01. The sequence goes on from CAZKTI010000042.1 coordinate 3,607, forward strand.
TCTTACCTTTTGTAATTGTTGTATTTAAAACATCACGAATCTCTTCTGCTATCTCAAAACTTTTCATATCACGCTCGGCTCCATCAACAAGAGTAACGTTTACGTTAGCTAGATGCTCACTTCCACGTGCTGATGCGCCAAGATCAAATCCGGTTGACCCCTGTCCAACTGAAGATAAAAATGTTTTTATATCCTCCCGTGTAAGTAAATATGCTTCAACATCACGAACAACAGAATCAGTTGTAGAAAGATCAGAGCCAATTGGAAGCTCAATATCTATAAAAATAAAATCTATATCAACTTTAGGGAATAGCTCAACTGGTACTGCTCCGCCAATAATAAGCCCGACCCCTATCATAAAAAGTAAAGTTAAAGTTCCTGTTAATTGCCACTTTTTCTTACGTGAATCAAGAAATATTCTAACTGTTTTTCTATACCATGCTCTTAACCTATTTGTAACATACTTCTCAAGAATACTTTCGCTTTTACCATTTTTCTCTCCTTTTTCATTTTTCAAAAATACAGAAGCAACTGTAGGAACGATGGTAAAACTAACAAACAAAGAAGCAAGAAGAGTTATGGTAATAGTAATAGGTAAAAATTTTAAAAATTCTCCCAAAATACCGGATACCAAAAGCATTGGTACAAAAGCCGACACTGTTGTAAAAATTCCAGAAAAAAGAGGCTTTTTATAAATTCCAACAGAATATAGTGAAGCCTCAAGCGGAGTAAATCCTTTACGAACATGTTCAAATATACCTTCAAGAATGACAATAAACGCATCAACAAGAAGTCCTAAAGAAAGCACTAAAGCAAACAACGTAAGACTATTTAAGGAATTACCTGTCTCATTCAAAACAATAAACGATATAAAAAACGATAGCGGAATTGCAAGAAGTGAAATAAGCGCCTCTTTATATGAAAGTGCAACAAAAAGAAGAAGAAAAATTAAAATAATTGCTTGAAGTCCGCTCCCACCAAGAGTATTTAAGTCATCTCTAATAAAAACTGAAAAATCAGAACTTACCTCAACATCAACATTTTCTGGTATAGTTCCATCTACTTTCAATTCATCTAGACGGTTCTTTGCTTCATCAACTATGTCTAAAATATTTCCACCGGTTTTTTTGTATATCTGAAGTGAAACAGTATTCAATGGCTCATTTCCAGAAAGGGATAACCTAGAAACTGTAGATTGTTCAGAAAGACCGTCCTCAATACGAGCAATATCTGAAAGTAATATGGTAGTGCCAGAAGGGGTGGTAGCAACAGCAATATTTTTTAAATCTTCTATGGTACGAATCTTTGAAACTGTTCTAATATTATAATTAACTGCATCAATTGTTAAATCACCAAGGGGTGTATCTTGATTTGATGCAGAAATTGCACCAACTACTTGCGAAAGGGAAATATTGAGCCTTGCTATCTCTCCGCTATTAATAATTATTTGAAACTCACGTTTACGAGTACCCAAAAGTGGCACATCAGAAACACCTGAAATTGCTTCAAGTTCATCTTGAATAATTTTACCTAAATCCTTTAATTGTTTATCAGATAAATTTCCTGCAAGACTAAATGTAATAATTGCAAAATCATTTGCTCGCACTTCTGTTACAAATGGGTCATTTGCATCATCAGGTAATGTATTTATTTCAAGAACAACATCTTTTAATTCACGAATGCTCTTTTCAAGATCAGCAGAAGCCTCAAACTCAACAACAATGGATGAAAGGCCGCCAGTAGAACGTGATGTTACTAACTTTACATCATCTAATGTTTCAACCTTATCTTCAATAACGTCTGTAATAAGCGCCTCAACATCAGAAGGGCTCGAACCAGGAAAAACCGTGGTTACAACTGCAATAGGAATAGTAACTTCAGGATCAGATTCTCTTGGAAGTGTAAAAAGCGCCTGAAGACCCGCAAAAATTAAAGCTACAATAAGAACTGAAGTAAACTTCGGACGACTAACAAAAAAACCAAACACACTTTTTCTAGTGCGTTCAATATACCCTTGTGACACAACATCATCACTGAGAGATGGTTTTTCAAACTCAGGTTCTTTTTTTGGAAAAAACAATTGCTGTTCTTCCATAACTATTCTAATTCACTAGAATTTTCCCCAACTAAAGATGTGTCATTATCATCACCAATATCAATCTTATCACCCTCTGAAATAAATACACCTTCTGGAATAATAAGTCTTGCACCTTCAGAAAGACCGGCAAGTACTGTTACTTTATCACCAAATATTTTACCTAGAGTTACTAACCTCTTTACAGCAACCCCGTCTTCTACAACAAATACAAACGACTCTGTTTCTTCTATAGTGGTTGATTTAATAGGGACTACTAATCTTTTTTCGTCTGAAAATGAAAGTGCAAAAGTAAGATCTGCAACTCCTCCTGCTTTAAGAGCATTATCAAAATTGTCTCTTGTAACCGTAATCCGAACCTTACCGCTATTAATATCTCCTGCTGGCTCTATTTCAGAAATAATACCTTCATAGGTTTTATTAATAGAAACCTTATCACCTAGCGCTATGGCATCTGAAAACTCAACATCTATATCTGCAATAACTTCAACTAAATCAAGGTTTCCTATTTCAACTAATTGTTGGCCAACTGTTACCTGTTCTCCTAAAGTTACAAAATGAGAAATTATAGTTCCTGAAAACGGTGAAGGCATATTTAAATTTGAAAAATTATATGAAGCATTATCTAGCTGGGACTGCGATGCGGTCGCTTCAATAGTTGCAGATTTTTTTGCATTATCTAGTCCAATTTCTGCATTAGTTCTATCAAGTTCTGCAAGTGTTAAATCATTTTCAGCACGAATAAATAAAAGCCCATTTTGTATATCTGTTGATGCAAGAGAATTTTGAGCTCCGATTACAGATGAAACTGCATTATTAACTAGTGTTTGATTTTGTGTCGTTTGTGAAATAGAAATGGCAAGATCGCTACCCACAGCGCCCTGAAGTAAAAGGGACGTTGTATCAAGAAGCACTTTTCCTGCTTCGAGTGCAGAAAGTAATCCGTTCATCTGATCACCAAGAACTGAAGGCGATGCCGTTGGGGAAAGTGGTATAAATAAATTACGAGCAATATCAAACTGAGTAATTGCGAGTTCACGTAATTGAAAATTGTTTCCCAAAACATTTCTAAATCTATATTGTGTAAAGTTGTTTTCTAAGGCTCCCGTACTCAACGGTATAAGCGCATGCTTTAGCGTATTGTAAGCCGAATTGTATGAATTAATAGCCGTGCTTTCTGCTGAACTTAAAT
>CAZKTI010000043.1:0-6813 GCA_964555725.1 uncultured Gammaproteobacteria bacterium
TTTATTACTATCATTAGTTTTTTCAAGTGTTAATGTTAGTTTTAATTTATCACCAATACGTTCATCTAATTTTTCAATAGTCCATCCATGAAGTGATAATGATTCAGATAATTTTTGTGTTCTTGTTGATTGTGCGGTCACTTCTTGCTGGTATACATTATTTTTTTCATCATTTTTTTCAAACAGTAAATATGGACCTATTGCTTTTTTGAGTGCATATTCCTGTTCTATTAATTTTCCTAAGCGTAAGCCTGGAAATTTTTGCTTGGTTTCTGGACGGTGTATTGCAAGTCCACGGAATACCATTAAATCATTAGGAGAGAACATTATGTGAGTTGTGTTTTGAGATATTTCGAAGATTCTATTAGAGAACTGGTATGTATTATTAAATAGATACCACAGGCGTGCAATTTCTTTTCTTTGGGATAAATTTGTTGCAAAATCTTTAGTCACTATTACTCCCGTATCGTTAGGTATGTCGCGAACTATTTCTTTTCTATATATATGGTTAGTAATATATGGATCATTTGAGAAAGGAGCAGATAGTGTTTTTGGTAAAGGGCTCATTAATATAAAACTATAAAGTGCCCCAGCACTTATTATAAGTATGATGAGTTGATTTATGTGTGTGTACTTGTTTTTTATATATGAAGCGCTATAAATGTATGCTATGAATATTGCTGCAATAAACACAGCACTGTAGTGTAAAAAAAGAACATTTAATTTAGCAACTTGCCCGAGTAGCAGTACCCCTATAGGGATAATAAGACCTATTAGATATTTTGGTCGTATGAGCGGGATAAACGAAAATGGTAGTAGGAGACCTAAAAACATTTCAAAACTTTGTTTTTTAAATACTCCTGTAAGCGTGTGTATGGGGTGGAATATAGTATTTTTTATTATCTCTCCCCAAGAATTTCCTAGCCAGCCATAATAATGCAAATATATGTATCGATCATCTGGTTGAAATGTATTTATTAATTCAAGAGCTATATAGAACCACACTATACCAATACTAAATGCTGTCAGTCCGTAGAGCAGTGCTTTAGTATTAATTTTTTTTGAAATAATTATTAAAAGACCAATACTTGCAACGGCGTACGCAGCTTCTTCACGTATTAGAACAGTTAGTATCACTGTAAATAGAAATGCACGAAATTTTTTTTCAATAAAAAAATACCATAGTAGCAGAATAAAAAATGGTATTATTGATGTATTGTGCCACTCATATAGATTTATACTGTGAACAAACGGATTTAAAAACCAAGTTCCAATGATTACTTTACTCCACGTCTCGTTTAAATATTTTTTTGAAATTTTATATAATGGGAATGCTGACAATGCTAGCATTGCAGTAGAAATGACAACTAATGTAAATGCAGATGGAAATATTTTATATAGGGGATAAAATATAAAATTAACAAGAGCCAAATGGTTTGAAAGATATGTTGGTGGTTGAATGGATGATGCAAACAGATCTCCATTGTTAGTATTCCAAAATACTTGATTACTAATAGCCAAATCAAAACTATTATATAAGTCGTAACTAAATTTTATATATGTAGCTAGTAAAAATATAGCTATATATAGAAAAGCGCTTACCCATAGCCAAAGCGGAAAAGAAGAAAAAATTTTCTTAATAATTCTTGACAAATTGTTCATAACATGCTATATTGGTATATTCAGTTTTTTACTGTTCATTTGATTTTAACGCGTCAAGCGTTATGAAACAAGAAGGTTCTACACGGCTTTAAGCCACAAAAGGGAGGAAGTGCAATGCGCTTTCAGCATCTCATTTTTCTGGTTTTCGCAATGGCTCTCATGGTCCTCATGGGATGTGCTTCTACCTCCAAAACGCTTCGTAGCGGTTACAAAGGGGAGTCCACCATTACGTGTGACGAAGAGACCGGTGAGGTCACCACCAAGGCAACCGGCATGCCTGGAGTGCTCACAATCGTGGTGGGGTCATATACCCCGGGCGTAGAGCATGCCAAGAGGCTTTGCATTGCTGAGCTTCGAGCTCGTGGTCGCGTGAATGTCGACAACGCCAAGGCGAATGCCATCAATGCATCGACTGCTGCGTTTGGCAAGGTCACAGTTACTGAGAAGTTCGATGAGGCCTCGGGGCAGATGGTGAGCCGTACTACCGAGAGGGTGCCTGGAGATCTCGATGCGGCAGTCATCGAGGCTGCTGCAGACTACGCTGCCACAGTATCTTCACCTGACTCAAATACCTACGGGGAATCGAGTCGAGGTGATAACTATCGTCGTCGCGGGACTTCCGCTCTATCGAAGCTTCGACGGAAACGTGCACGTAGGCACTAGCAAGTAGCACCAGCCGTTCTCTTTTGTCCCGGATTTACTGAATAAAAATATTCAGTAGGTCCGGGGCTTTTTAATTTGGCATTAGTTCAGGAGCACCAGAGGAGTCTAGAATTGAATTTACAATAAAGTTACTTATAGAGAATGATAGTAATATAATTGCTATTCCAATAACTGCAAAAGTAATAATTTTTTTTCCTTTATCAACACTTTCTTGATTACCTGCAGCTGTCATGTATATTGCACCACCATAAATAAGAAGTGTAATAAATAGAATTCCTATAACTGTGAGTATTACATTAATTATACTAATAGCTATATCTTCAATATCTCGTTGATCTTCTAGCCCCGCCTCTCGCCTTAAGCGGTCAATATTATTTGTACTAACTTCCGCTGTTCCTTCAAGATTAGAATTTGCATACGTTGGCGCAGGTATAAGAAGTATATTTAAAAGTATTATTAATATGCTGAAGTGTAGGATATTTTTTTGCATATTTTTTATTACGTTACGGAATCAAATAAATTTGTTATCACAAATTCCGTAATTGCAAATGATAAAATAATTATTGCAAGTCCTATTACGGAATCTCTTATTAGGGTTCTTGCTTTTCCTACCTGCTCTTGGTTTCCAGCAGCAGTCATATACATAATACCACCGTAAATAATTAGCGCTGTAAACACAACGCCTATTAAACCTAGGATAGCTTGAATTACTCTTCCTACTACAACTACAATATCACTTTCACCTACTCCGAAAATTTTATTGCCAACACCTTGTAAAACACTTTGAGCCACATCTACTGATGCCGCTTCTACGTTTGTAGCGATAAAAGGGACAGTTAATATGGTTGTAAGAATAATTGCAAAAACGATATTTTTTATAAAAATAAACATTTATTTTTTTAATTTATATTGCTTGAATGTATTATAACAGAGTTTTTAGGAATAAAAAAACAGCCCCAAACCTGGGGCCGTTTTTATGTAGTCTAATGCGATTACGATCCGAGAGGACTACCTGTTGCTCCTGCAAGTGATACAATAACGAACCGCGCTATTGCGAATGATGCAATAATAATTGCAAGTCCAATAATACCTGCAATAATTGTGCTTCGAGCTTTTCCAACCTGATCTTCATTACCACCAGCTGTGAGCCATAGGAAGCCTCCCCAGAGAATGATGATAACTGCGATAATACCCAAGAAACCAAGAAGTACATTTACGAGGTTAATGATTACGTCTCTAATATCTGTGGTACCAATGTCTGTGCCTCCGATGTTACCTGCTCGGTCAAATCCATTTTGAATGAATTGAGCGTCAGCTGCCAAATGTTACATCTCCGCCAGTAGAACGTGAGAGGGATTCAATAACGAACCGCGCTATTGCGAATGATGCAATAATAATTGCAAGTCCAATAATACCTGCAATAATTGTGCTTCGAGCTTTTCCAACCTGATCTTCATTACCACCAGCTGTGAGCCATAGGAAGCCTCCCCAGAGAATGATGATAACTGCGATAATACCCAAGAAACCAAGAAGTACATTTACGAGGTTAATGATTACGTCTCTAATATCTGTGGTACCAATGTCTGTGCCTCCGATGTTACCTGCTCGGTCAAATCCCTCTTGAATGAATTGAGCGTCAGCTGCCATAGGAATTACGAAAAGCGACAATACTGTAAGAGTCACCACAGATGCTAATATATGTTTTTTCTTCATGCTTACCACCCCCTTTCAGGTTAGGATGTTTTAAAATGTTGTCATCATTATAACATAAAACTTTATTATTGAAAAGCCCAATTTTTTTATGAAAATAATACTATATTTTACGTAATAAAAAACAAACCCGCCTTTTTAAAGGCAGGAATGTTTTTAATTGGATAAATATTAGAATGTAACTGCTCCCCCAGTAGACTGTGAGAGAGATAGGATTAGGAATCTTGCTATTGCGAATGATGCAATTATGATTCCAAGACCGATAATACCTGATGTAATTATACTTCTTGCCGTTGCAACACTTTCTTCATTACCACCAGCTGTGAGCCATCTAAATCCTCCCCAGATAATGATGATAACTGCAATAATACCCAAGAAACCTAGAAGTACATTTACAAGGTTAATGATTACGTCTCTAATGTCTGTGGTACCGATATCTGTTCCTCCAATGTTATCTGCTTTTTCAAATCCCTCTTGAATGAATTGAGCGTCAGCTGCCATAGGAATTACGAAAAGCGACAATACTGTAAGAGTCACCACAGATGCTAATATATGTTTTTTCTTCATGCTTACCACCCCTTTACTTTTTAGTTAAAATGTAAAATTATACCATTCGGTCCCTCCTCCGAATAATGCCTCAGCATTAGTACCAGTAAATGCGATTACTATAAAGTTTACCACAACCCATGAAATCATAATAATCGTTAATCCAATAACTGACCCACGAAGCATGTTTTTGCCTTGTTCTATTCTTGTGGTATTACCCGCTGATAATATCATCATTCCACCTCCAAAAATAATAAATGCAAGAGCAATGGATGCTGAAATACCAACAATCCACCTTCCAATATTAAATAGTGCAATACTAAAATCTTTTATTGTACATTCACCCGACGTAACACAGCAAGGATCTACTCCAGTCAGAAGACCACCGCGCTCTCTTGAAATTGTTGATACAACCTCACCATGTTTATCTTTAGCTGCGCATTCCACAGGAGCTCCAAATGCAGGGGTAAGTATTGAAAAGCTGCCGATACTTAAAAGTAGTACAAGAACTATGGTTTTTTGCATATTTATTTTTTGTAGGACTGATTAATAATTTTTGAAGCATCATTAATAATTTTCCCTAGCTGTTTATTAATGTCAGTGTCTGAGTCCTGTAAAATACTTTGAGTTATCATTGTCTCGAATGCTTTTTTTGCGATATCTGAATTATATCCATAGTACCAATTTTTAGCTGTAAGGGATTGTCCAGCAAAAGCAAAAATATCTTGATTGTTTTTTTCTTCGTCAACAAGTGTGCGGAGCGCAGTGGGTCTCCCAACTACAGAAAGATATTTTGGTACTTGTTTTGAGCCAGCAATGAATTGTAAAAAGTGCCATGCAGGATCAATGTTCTCTGATTTTTTTGATACCGTAGGTATCCAATAGTTTGCAAGGTTAATAGGTTGAGCATTTTGGATTTGTACCATTGGAGCTACAGAGAAATTTAGCTTACCTACTGACTGCGCTTTAATAAGGGGTAAATGATACGAGTAACCAAAGAAGAATGCTAATTTTCCATTAATAAATGTTTCTAAATTATCTGGTTGGTCTTCATTCCAGCTATATGCAGTTGTCGGTGGAGTTCTTGCAAAATCACCATAAAAACGTAAGCCTTCAATACCAGGATTTCTTCTTGTGTCATCTTCAGTTATAGCGTTATTAAATGTTGCTATGGTTTTTTTCTCATTTGTCATTTGTGCACCTGTTTGCATCATGAGAAGTGCCAAAATATCAGGTGCATTTTGAACGTTATTTGCGGTTCCGAGAGCGGCACCAGATTGTATGATTTCGTTTTGGAGATTTATTTTGGTTAGCTGCCCACTCATATCTTGGAACTGTGACCAGAATTGTGGTGGTTGCGCAAAGCCTGCAGCATTTAGCAAGTCTCTATTATAGTAGAGTGCGAGCGTGTCTACGTATTGCGGTAAGCCATAAATTTCATCATTTATTAGGACATCTTCTGCTACTATATCTACAAAAACTTGTTCTAATTGTAATGGACTTATTGTTTTGATGGTTTCTATTTCTACTACAACGTCTCTGTTAAACCCACTTGAAGAAAATACACGTGGAACACTAATCTCTTTTGGAAGCGGTGCTATTTTTGATATATTTTTTCTTACATCAGTATTATGTACTACAAATATGTCAGGCCCTTTATCTTCTGCAAGAGCGTTTAATAGCTCCTGCTCATAGTCTTCTAATCTAAATTTAGTTATATTTACTTTTATGTTTGAAAACTGCTCATTATAAGCCTCTACAATATCTCTATAATCTTTTTTACTGTCCACAACGACCCACATTTCAAGAGTGATATTTTCGCTAATTATTTTGTTTTCAGGGACTATTGAGCAGCTAGCTCCTGCTGTAACAAGAAATATTGCGCAAAATGTCCAAAATTTTATTGAGAAAAAAATTGCCTTCCAATTGTTCATAGAATTTATTATACCATTTTTTTGGATTTTTTAATATTTATGCAATTGAATATTCTTTTTTATTTTTTTGTATAAGCTCATCATATATCATTTTGTTAAAATACGTTTTAAGCGGTTATTTTTTGTATTTATAATTTTTTGTAAACTATTTTCATTCATCGGATTTTTTGTAAGGAGCTGGATTATAGTGCCTCGTATTTTTCTGTCAGAATTTTTAAAAGGGGATTGGATTACATATCCTGCACTTTTTTTACTCGGATTTCGCTTCGGCATTTTGTGATCAAGGACTTCATAATGG
>CAZKTI010000044.1:0-6734 GCA_964555725.1 uncultured Gammaproteobacteria bacterium
TTTGTAAGCTTTTACTTTATCTATATTGTCAGTTGCTCTCTTAACTTTCTTTTCTTTCTTTGACAATAGCAATAGTGTTTTCTTATCTTTATTAGGAAGCTTTTTAACACATTCTAAAAAGTTCTTTGTTTTCATATCGGAAAGATCTAGAGAGTCTATTACAATAATATGTTTATCCTCTGCTCTGTCAGACAATGCCATTGCGAGTGCCTTTTGACCCATCTTCTTATTAATTTGTTTTGAAAAATTTCTTTCTTTTGTTGGGCCAAATGTTACACCTCCGCCTTTCCAAATTGGAGATCTACTTGAACCGTGTCTTGCGCGTCCTGTACCTTTTTGTCTCCAAGGCTTTTTACCACCACCACGCACTTCTGCTCGTCCTTTTGTGTCGGCAATAGCAATTCGCTTGTTAGCCATTTGAGTTACTACAGCTTGGTGAACAAGCGCTTCATTAACTTTGCAATTAAAAAGATCCTTCGGAAGATTTACTTCGCTTGTGACCTCACCTTTATGATTGTATACGTTTACTTTAGACATACTTATGATTTTCCTTCGGTTTCTGCTTTTTCTTCTTTAACTTCTTCTTTCTTTTCTGTTTTTAAAGCTTCAGGTTTTTCTGGAGTCATATCTCCATCTCCTGTTACTAAAATAAGGCCGCCTCGTGCTCCTGGCACTGCGCCCTTAATAAAAAGTGTATTTGTATCTTTATCTACTTTAACAATATGTAAACCTAGAGCTGTTACTCTTTCGTCACCCATGTGCCCTGACATCCTTGTTCCTTTAAATACGTGTCCTGGGTCTGTTGCTCCAATAGAACCTGACATACGAAGTTGGTCTTTGTGCCCATGACTTGCGGGAGATCCATGAAATCCGTGTCGTTTTACAACTCCTGCATATCCTTTTCCTTTTGATGTTCCTGTTGCTCTTACTTCATCACCTTCTTCAAATTGTTTTGCTGTGATTACGTCACCCACATTGAAGGCGTTAGCTTTTTCATCATTTTCTACTCTAAATTCTTTAATATATTTATTAGCTTTAATATTTTTTGTGTGGCCTGTTAACGCTTTTCCTGGTTTCTTTTTTGTACCAAGCGCAATTTGAACTGCAGATACTCCATCGGTTTCTTGCTTTTTTACTTGCGATACAAAACAAGGTCCTGCAGTTACTTTCGTAACGGGTACCATAACACCTAAGCTCTCATCAAAGAGCTGTGTCATGTCTTGTTTTGTACCTAAGATAAATTTCATATTCCTATATTAAATAAAAAATACCGAACCTTACTGCTCGCTATTGCTATGTTCCTTAAGGGAACGTGTAGTAAAATTCATATGTTATTTGTTAATTTTTTTATTAATATTATTCCTTGTAACATCTGTCCGTTGGTAGGCACTTCCCATAAAGGGGTTACCTACCTTCGAGCAAACATTGTTTTTTACATTTTGATTTCTATATCTACGCCTGCTGGCAAATTCAAGTTCATGAGTGAGTCTACTGTTTCTGGTGATGGTTCTACTATATCTAGTAATCGTTTGTGTGTTCGCATTTCGTACTGTTCTCTCGCGTCCTTGTGAACAAACGATGATCTCATGACCGTATACTTTTTCTTTGCTGTTGGTAGTGGTATAGGACCTATGACAGAAGCACCTGTTCTTTTTGCTGTATCAATAATTGTTTTTGTGGACTGATCAATTATTTTATGATCGTACGCTTTAATTTTGATACGTATTCTCTGCTTTACTTCTTCTTCTTTTGTAGCAGGTTTTTTTTCTCTGCTTTTAGTTTCTGTCATGTGTAAAGATCGATTTAATTAATTTATTTTACTTTGTAATTTTTGTTACAACTCCAGCGCCCACGGTACGTCCACCTTCTCTGATTGCGAATCGTTGCTTTTCTTCAAGAGCAACTGGTGCAATTAACTTTACTGTAACGTTTGTGGTGTCTCCTGGCATAACCATTTCTGTTCCTGATGGGAGTGTAATTTCACCAGTAACGTCAGTTGTTCTCATGTAAAACTGTGGTTTATAACCGTTGAAGAATGGTTTGTGACGACCGCCCTCTTCTTTAGAGAGTGCGTAAACCTCTGCTTCATATTCTGTGTGAGGTGTAATTGAACCTGGCTTACATAATACTTGTCCACGCTCAACGTCTTCTTTTTTAGTACCACGAAGGAGAAGACCAGCGTTGTCCCCCGCTTCACCTCTGTCAAGATTCTTGTTAAACATTTCAATACCAGTAATAACTGTTTTTGTTGTGTCTTTAATACCAACGATTTCAACTTCATCGTTTAAGTTAATGACACCACGTTCGATACGACCAGTTACTACAGTTCCTCTACCTTCAATTGAGAAAATGTCTTCAATAGGCATAAGGAAATCCTGGTCAACAGCACGTTCTGGCTTTGGAAAGTATTCATCCATCTTTTCTGTGAGCTCAAGAACTTTCTTACCTTGTTCACCTGAAGGATCTTCAAGTGCTTTTAGAGCTGACCCTCTGATAATTGGTGTGTCGTCTCCTGGGAATTCGTACTTCTTAAGAAGATCGCGAATTTCTTCCTCTACTAAATCTACTAGGTCAGCATCTTCTACCATGTCAACTTTGTTTAAAAAGACAATGATATTTGGTACACCAACTTGTCTTGCAAGTAGGATGTGCTCACGTGTTTGAGGCATTGGACCGTCTGTCGCTGATACCACAAGGATTGCACCGTCCATTTGAGCTGCACCTGTAATCATGTTTTTGATGTAATCTGCGTGTCCTGGGCAGTCTACGTGAGCATAGTGACGCTTGTCTGTCTCATACTCAACGTGAGAGGTCGCAATAGTAATTCCACGCTCTTTTTCTTCTGGAGCGTTATCAATTTGGTCGACAGCTTTATCTTGCGCTGTCTTACCGGCGGCTGCAAGAACTTTAAGCATTGCTGCTGTTAATGTGGTTTTTCCGTGGTCAACGTGACCTATGGTACCAACGTTAACGTGTTCTTTGGATCTGTCGAACTGTTCTGTCATGGTTTTTCCTTTCTTTAATAAATTTGAAGTTAAACTTCTTAAATTTTCTAATTTTTATAGGTTTTGCTCTTCTGATTCAATTGGCTCGAAAACATAGCCTCCGCCAGCATCTTCATCACTTCTTACTTCTTCGTCTTCTCTGCTTATTGATACTTCGGAAGTTTCGGTGTTTTCGGTTGGCTTTTGAATCTCAAGAGAGTCTATTCTACCACTATTTGGGGTCATGTCAAGTGATTTATGCTGATTTTCTGAATTATCCCAGAATGAAAAATTTTGCTGATTTTCGTTAAGTATTTCTTCGTTTTCAATATATTCTCTTTGGTTATCTTCGCCTAATTTTAGCTTTTCATAATCTGATAGTTTTAATACAACTACCGCTTCGTCAGTTTCAGGATTAATTACAACCAGTTTTTCCCCAGTTTTCTTAACTAATCTGAATAATTCTTTGTATATATTTTTTTCCTTCATAACGTTTGATTTGAGAGACAATATCAAAAAATACTTTATTTGTCAAGTTTATTAATCTATTTCCTCCGAACTACCAGGCTTTTTTGCCTCCATTAGCTCTTTTTGAACTGACATAGGAACTGCTTGATAGTTATGAAACTCCATAGTATTTGATGCTCTACCTTGGGAAAGTGAGCGTAAACGTGTTGTATACCCAAACATCTCTGAAAGAGGTACAAATGCATCTATAACCTTAAGATTATTTACATCACGGAGTTCGTTTACTTGTCCTCTCTTTGAGTTTAAATCACCAATAACATCTCCCATAAAATCTTCTGGGGTTGTTACCTCAAGTTTCATTATAGGTTCAAGAATTACAGGCTTTGCCCTTTTAACTGCTTCCTGGAAAGCGAGGGATCCCGCGATTTTAAAAGCAGCTTCTGAGGAGTCTACTTCGTGGTATGAACCGTCATAAACTGTGACCTTAACGTCAATGAGTGGATAATTTGCAATAACTCCTCTTTGCATTGCTTCTTGTACACCTTTATTAATTGGCTGAATATATTCTTTTGGTATCACTCCGCCTTTTACTTTGTCTTCAAATTCATATCCTTCGCCTGCTTCACGTGGCTCTATGCGCATATACACGTGACCATATTGTCCTCGTCCACCAGACTGACGAATATATTTATGCTCTGCTTGTGCTTCCTCGGTTATACTTTCTTTAAATGCTACTTGCGGTTCGCCGATGTTTGCCTCTACTTTAAATTCTCTCTTTAATCTATCAACAAGAATTTCTAGGTGAAGCTCACCCATACCAGAAATAATTGTCTGGAGTGTTTCTTCGTTTGTTGAAATCTTAAATGTTGGATCTTCACGTGCAAGTTTTTGTAATGCAAGGCCAAGTTTTTCTTGATCAGGTTTTGTTTTTGGCTCAATAGCAATAGAAATAACAGGATCAGGAAAATCGATATTTTCTAATTGAATGATATTTTCAATATCTGAAAGCGTGTCGCCAGTTCTTGTATCTTTAAGGCCAACGACTGCAGCGATTTCACCTGCGTAAATTTCTTGGATTTCTTCTCGGTCATTTGCGTGCATTCTTACAATTCTACCTATACGTTCTTTTTTGCTGTTTGTTGCGTTCATAACGTACGAACCAGACTTCATAACACCAGAATATACTCTTACAAATGTTAATGTTCCTACGAATGGATCGTTTGCAATTTTAAATGCTAATGCTGAAAGAGGTTCATCGTCCGAAAATTTTCTTTCTATGGTTTCTCCTGTATTTGGATCTTCGCCTTCCACCTTACCTATATCAATTGGGGAAGGGAGGTAGTTAGAAACCGCGTCAAGAAATGTCTCTACAACAACTCCTCTGCCATCCCCTCCAAGGACAGGAAACATATCTAGTGCCAGCGTTGCTTTTCTTATTGCTGTTACTAATTCAGTTTCAGAAATTTCATTGCCATCAAGGTATTTTTCCATAAGTCCTTCGTCAGATTCTACAGCTTTTTCAATAAGTTCGTGACGATACTTTTCTGCTTTTTCTTTCATGTCTTCAGGTATTTCACCTTCTACTAATTCTTTATCTGTATACTCTTTATATGTATATGTTTTCATTTTTACTAAATCAATCACTCCATTTATTTCTTTTTCAAAACCTAATGGTAGCTGGATTGGGGTAGCATTTTTTGAGAGTCTTTCTTTAATGGATTCAAGACTTTTATAAAAATCTCCACCAGTTTGGTTAATTTTATTTATGAAACACATTCTTGGAACTCCGAACTTATCTGCTTGATGCCACACTGTTTCTGATTGTGGTTCTACTCCCATTTTTCCATCAAAAATAGTTACTGCACTATCTAGTACACGAAGGGAGCGTTGTACTTCTACTGTAAAATCGATGTGTCCTGGGGTATCAATAATATTTATACCTACTTCTTCTCCTTCATAATGTCGTGGGTTCCACGCGCATTGCGTAGCAGCAGAAGTAATAGTAATACCGCGCTCTCTTTCTTGTTCCATCCAGTCCATCTCTGTCTCGCCTTCGTGAACTGCACCAATCTTATGAGTTCTTCCAGTTAAATACAAAATGCCTTCGGTAGTTGTTGTTTTACCGGCATCTATGTGAGCAATAATTCCGATGTTACGCGTGTTCTCTAAAGAATGTCCTCGTGGCATACTCTTACTTTAACTTTTTCTTACACGGTTCGTGCAAGGTGTGCGAATGCCTTATTCGCTTCTGCCATCCTTTGAACGTCAGCTCGTTTTTTAATTGCAGCTCCCTCGTTATGGGATGCCTCTATAATTTCTCCTGCTAGTTTTTCTGCCATTTTCTTACCCTTTTTTAATCTAGCAGAATCTATTAACCATCTGAATGCTAGTGCCTGTTGGCGACCGCCTCTGACGGTTACTGGTATTTGATAATTTGCACCACCGATTCTTTTACCTCTAACTTCTACGTTTGGTGATACATTTTTTAATGCTTCTTCAAATGTTATTAATGCTTCTTTCTTTTCTTTCTTTGCTACTATATCAAAGGCATCATATACAATCTGCTCTGCTACACTTTTTTTACCGTTTCGCATTATGTAGTTTATAAATTTACCCACTATTAAATTGTTATATTTAGTGTCTGGAGCAATAGTTCGTTTTGGTGCAGGTTTTCCTCTCATAAAATTATTTTGATTTCTTATCTTTCTTTGCTCCGTAAAGACTTCGTGACTGCTTTCTTCCTTCAACGCCAGAAGTGTCATAGACACCACGTACTATATGGTATCTAACCCCTGGAAGGTCTTTTACTCTTCCTCCGCGTATAAGAACAATTGAGTGCTCTTGAAGATTATGTCCGATACCTGGAATGTATGCAATAACTTCTTGACCATTTGAAAGACGCACACGAGCTACTTTTCTAAGAGCTGAGTTAGGTTTCTTTGGGGTGGTTGTATATACCTTTACACAAACACCACGTTTAAATGAGGCACCTTTTGGGAGCTTTGTAATACGTCTCTTAAGACTATTCATGGTCACCTGCATCGCAGGTGATTTGCTTTTCTTTTGTGGGGATTTTCGTCCCTTTCTAACTAACTGTTGTACTGTTGGCATATTGAGGACGTATAGTATCAAAATAGTGTCTGGTCGTCAACCCCTTATTTCTTTTCATTAGAGTGCTGAAAAAATTTGATTTGTATTTTCCAAACCAACTGCTATTACCATGCTATTTCCTATAAGAAAGCTCAATATACCCCCTCCAAAAAATATAAATAGTAGTAATAT
>CAZKTI010000045.1:0-6339 GCA_964555725.1 uncultured Gammaproteobacteria bacterium
TCCTGAGATTGTATACTCAGTTCCTCCGCTTAACTCTATTGAGTCTGAGGTTGCTTGCCATGTTGAACCTACTTGCAAGAAAGATTTACCTTCTGGTGCTTTTCTAAATCTTTGTCCTAATTTTTGTTCTGCTGAAAGCGGGTCACGTACTACAATAAATTTATCTTCGTTCCAGTCTGTTAATGACCACCCTATTGGCCTGCCATTTGCAGTATATCTTTCAAAATTTCCATTTTTAAATATTGAGATTTCACCGTCTTGCTTCATTAGGTCAAATGGTGACAATCCTTCAATGGTGTCTCCTGTATTATTGTATTGTATTCCTGCTTTTGAATAACCAGATAAGTGACTTGCAAGCTCAATGCTATATTCGCTTCCATTGTTAAGGGTGAGGTTGACGTCTTCGGCATCGACTGTGCGTGGAATTATTTGTGTGCATGTGCCTGTGTCAGAATTAAACTCAGCACATAATCCGATATCTACACACTTGTCTTGCACTATTCCATTTGCTGTTATTTCTTGAATTGAAGATCTACAGGTAAGCCACTCTGCGCATTCCCTATCAGGTCTAACACTTAGTAATGTGTTACTATCACATAGTGAATTGGATGGGTCGTTATCACAAGCTGTAACTGCAGAATTCAGGTTGTCTTTGCCTGATGCATCTGCATCAAATGTTAGATTTGCATAAGTGGTACCTCTTCCTCCTCCAACGGGCCTTCTTTCATTAAACAAAGCGCAGCCAGATTCAGGATTTACAGCACCGTTACATGATGTTTTATCAACTTCTTCTTCAAACTGATAATATATTCCCGTTTTCTTTATTGATACTTCTTTAATAATGTGTGCACCGCCAATGGTTCCAATATATAATTTAAATTTGCTTGCACTTCCTGTTTCAAATCTTCCACTAAATACTTTTTCTGTATTTGTAAGTGCAGCATGTGTAATTTCAAGTTCTGCTAAGCTATCAACTATATCCATTGAATTGTCTGGAGAAAATAATGTTGCAGATGAAGATGTGTCCTCATCCTCAATACCTATTACTACATTACCTGAAGCGTCGTCACGCTCAAGCACTGCAGAAACTGTATAGAGTGTATTTTCGTCTAGTGATATTTCTTGAGTAAACTCTACGCTCTCTGCCAAGGTTTCCATTCTGTCATATAAGGCCTTTACCGAGTCGCCATCATAACCTCCTACTGGTAATGCTCCATTTAGATTTTGCCAACCATCTGGAACATTGTTTCCATCAAGGTTTCCATCAAGGTCTTGCGTAAATGAACCATTAAATAATAGATTAGGAGAAAATTCGGAAAGTGGATCTATATATTCTTTACAGCTGTTTTGTGCAATTGGACATGTCCCTGTAAATAATTGGCACTGCCCGTTATTACAATCATCGTTATTAATACAACCCTTACCATTATCTACGCCCCCTTTACATTCTCCAATTGGTGTATCTACAGGAACATTTCCAAGACCTAAGGTCTTCACTTGTGTGGTAAGGCATTCCACATCTGTTGCATTGGAATTACTTTTCTTCTTAAACCACTTCTTTTCGCCACCAAGTCCCGATGATGATCTAAATTCACAAATATTTTCACGTGGGTCTTTAAAGTAAGTTGAGCCATTTTCCGTTGTAAATTCTTCACACCACACTTCTCCTTCATCACATAGTATCTTTCCGTAGTTATCTGGATTATTTATAAGATATTTTGTCTGATATTTAAATCCTGTTTCTGTAAATCCTGAAGATGAGTATTGTATGAAAATACTTTTTTCACCTCCTGGCACTTCGTCAAGTTCTATTCTTTTTCCATCAGCTGAAACGAACGATAATATTGCTGGTCCTGTAAACCTACTAATATCTATTGTTGCATCCCAGCTACTTGCTGTTCCGAAGTCAATAATTCCTCCATCTGTTTCATTTGCATCATAATCCCATGTGCCAGTAAATGTTCCTAGTATTCCTGCTAGTTCCCCTGCTTCGTCTGAAAATACATTGGTTCCTGCAGGTGCTTCTATATTAAACGTAATACCATTCCCATCGCTACCTGTATCTTTTTTACCATGGATGAATACCAAGCTTAAGTTATTTGGATTTGCATCTAAAGTGGTATCACGATAGATAAATATACTACTGTTATCCCTTGCAGGAACTTGGATTCCGTTAAGAGTATTTAATTCTGATGATGCACCAATGTATTCATAAATATCTTCTGCGCTTGCAGCTAAGGAAAAAATACTTGCAAAATATTCTTTTCCTTCTTGAATTATACGTACATTTGGTTGAAAGGTTATTCCAATGTTAGGATCTCCGTACGCTGTGCATCCTACCTCACTTTCACTGCAATACTTGTCTTTATTATTTACTATATACACAACCTCATCTTCTGGTGTAATTACCGAACTTTCTGGAACTATTCCAAGATCGGTTTGCACAGGTTCTCCTGTTTTATCTTCAATACTTTGCTGGTGGATCAAATCATAAAAACATCTGCCGTCTTCATCAGTTGTACATACTGGCGTATTAAATCCTGGTGGTATGCATGGTTGATATTTTACTTTTTGTGGATCTATATCGGTTAATTGACACACAGCGTTATTTACTTGATCATACAATGTTGATGAATTTTGCGTATCAATCAATGCTTCACAGCCAACTGCTTCTAGTTTACATATATTAGTAAATGAACTTAGGGTTTCTTGTCCATTCGGACCTTTGTATGCCCTACACCCCAGTTGGAAAGGCGTTTCTGATATGAAACCTCCGCTTCCTGCTCCCGGACCTGAACATCTGCATGGTGATTCAGCGGTTCCATCACAAGCACCTGGTGCTGCACATGCAGAGCCGTATGGATCGTTTATGAGGTTGTCGCATACAAGTGGTGTATTCCATGAATTTTTAATTCTGTAAATACTATTACGTACTTCAGTTACTTTTATGTTATCTGCAAACCATCTTCGCTGACCTGCCACAGTTTGGTTTGCAGTATTGTCCGTGTTTACCCCCCATGCAACAAGTCTCATTTGAAGAGTTTCTGGATTTACCACACCCTCTGGGTCGTATACAAATGGCCCTATTGTATAGTTATTCCACTGTGTACCTATATTTACGTCATTAGGTACTACGCTCGTATCGTTATAAACAAATACGTCTCCACCTACAGTTTCTAATAATATTTTTGCCAGATTGTTTGCACCCTTTGCCCAAAACGACACCTCGTATGTCTTTCCAGGAACAAAAGTACCGCTTATAAAACCTGTGTCTGTTATAATTTGGTTTGCGGTTCCAAGGACATTTGAATCTGATACTATAGAGTGTCCAGCAGGTTGAATGGATTCATTACTAATTGCTCCTGTTACATATCCATCAACAGCGCCGTCTTCGAAATCATCTATAAATACATCTCTTATGTTATTTGCTGTGCTACCAGAATACTCGCGACACCCAGCTGCTGCTGCACTACATTGAGTACTTGCTTCAAGAACAGCATTATAAACACATGTATTTTCTATTGCATCAAACTCACCGCCGCTTACAGCACAGTCAACTGGGTCAGCTTCTGCTTTTCTTAGCGGAATACAATTGTCAGTACAACTGCGTGTAAGTCTCCAGAAAACATATGATGGGACACCTGCCTCGTTGAAGTATTCACGACATTCGGGATTTGTTACAGCGTCGTCTGCACTATTGCAATCCGCAGGATCGAGTCCCAACTCTAATAGTAAATCAACTGGCACAACTTGAAGAGGAAAGCCTCCTGCTTGTTGCAAGTTTTCTGTTATCAATTGGTATCCTGTTTCTTCTGTTCCAACCCATGTAAAAAATGTTGCGCATGTTCCGCCTACATCATTTTCTGGTTTGATGCATTGGCGTAGATGTTTGTAATGCTCAAGGCTTTCACCGCCAAGTGCTAGCTTGTCTAGGTTTGTAAACTCGTCACAACCAGCGTTTGGTGCGCTACATGTATTTGCAGATGATGGAATAAAATACTCTGGGAATTTTGAGTTTTCAAAAAATGTAGCTTCTTTTTTGAATGCGTCGTATCCAACACATTCAGATGCGCATTTATCTCCCTCGGTAATAACTGCTGGAATTGCCTCCCCGCTGCCAACAGGGTCATATAGTGCACAACCCACCTCCTCTTGATTACATGACAATGTATAATCTTCACAAATATTTGCTCTTTCTGGATTATCTGTTGTACAGTCAAAAGCTTCTTTTGCTGTCTTTATAAAAATTGGCGGGCTATCTGAATATTCAGCATATGGGGATGCACTTCCTCCCTCTTCAAGCATTAATCCGTCGATTCTACACTCACTTCCACCGCCAGCATCTACGAATATATCTACTGATGTGTCAGTGCCTGTAAAGTAAGTATAAGTTAAAGATTGACGCTGCCACGATTCACCGTTGTCACTTATATCTCCTGCAATTGCTCCTGTGTCTCTAAATCCAAATGTTGCGCTTTCTCCACAATTATAGGTAAATAATGACAATGTAAATGTTCTTCCGCGTACTGACAAACCAGTTTCTACCGCTTGTTCAAATGGTGGTCCGATTTTTGCAGATATATTTCCAATGATAGATATCTCACTGTCTGCTATGTGTCCGTTTATTACTCCACCCGGGATTAAAAATTGTGTACCTGGCACTCCTGCTGCTCCATTAAAGTCTTCCAAGCTTCCGTTTGGCAATAAATTTATACCGCTATCCTTTTCCATTGAAAAATATTTTCTACACCCAACTGCATCTGATGGACACTCCTCTACATCTCTATCAAAGTGTATTCTTGAACCCGCATTTTCTGTACAAATCCAATTTGCTGTATTTGGATTCCTATCCTCGCAATACCATTTGCATCCCGCATTGTCTGCATTACATGTTGCAAAATCAACTGTGTTTTCTAAATAGGATACCGCTTTCCCATCTGATGTTTGAAATGATGTACACGTATTAAAGTTTTGCTCGCATTCACCTCCTAGAAAATTCCATATTGGTTTGTCTTTAGTGCAATATCCAAAAAACTTGCAACTTCCATCAGGGTTTTCTGAAAGACATGAGCGCTCATCCGCGCAATAACTTTGATCACGAGTTATTTTTAATCTCGGTGGTACATCGTTTTCTCCGTTAAATGTTCCATCGTCATCTGAATCTACGCCATCCAATATTCTATCATCTAATAAGATTGGTCCTGGACCCTTCGCTTGGCAAAAATTTTCTGGGCTTTTTAAGACCCAGTTTGGGTCTACTAGCCTGAAAAATGGACTTTGTTCATTATCATAAGCATCCATTACTTCTCTTAATGTTTTTGTCTCTTTTCCAAATTCTTTAATATATAATGCAGCGAGCTCCCACCCTACAGGAATAATTCTATATTTTCTTAGAATGAGTAAGCTTCTATACGGGTAGCTTTCGTTGTAATTTAATGCGTTTCCATCACTTCTGAATCCTAATGGTAGATCACCGTCAATCTTTCCGCCATCTATTGCTTCACGTAATGTTATTCTCTCTTGCACTGCTGATCGAAAGTTGTCAGTAATTACACAGTCTGTTGGTCCTGGGTTTCGCGGGTCAGGACACTGGGTAAGTAAATTTAATATTTCAAATGCTCCGCTTCCTGAAAAACGAACATTTTTAAAACTTGAGAAACGTAGCTCAGCTCCTGCCTTACCTAATGCTCCTGGTGCGCTTGTAAAACTTCTGAGTGATTCAGACCCAAAACCAATATTAGGAAAGTTCGTATTGCCTCTACCTGCACCACCGTCTGAAAGCCCATCTCTTCCTATTTTATCCAAGACTTCACCTGCAAGTGTATTCACAAATATTGCGATTGCATCTGAAACGGTTCCTGTCCACGCTTCTTCAAGGCCAGTTAATTGTTGCAAACCCACATTAAAAAGGTCTCCAACTATTTTTCCTGGTGTTTTTATGTCTCCAGTAACTTTATTTTCTACATTCTTAATTCCATTTGTAGTCAAGCGCTCAAGTATTGCGTCTGCCTCTTCTGCTGCCTTCTCAGCTAACTGGGCGTCCCATAATGTTAATGCAATGCCTATATCATTTGAATTTGTTTGCCAATAGTGTAAAAAGTTATTTGCAAAATTTGGATCGATATATGCGTTTTCAAAATTTCTTTTTATTGTAGAAAATTTACATCCTGTTGGGGCTTTCAAGTCTTGTTTTAACCCTAATGAAATTTTTAATGCGATTTCTGGTGTAGATGGTGCACAAACGTTTTTTGCTAGGTCTAGCGCTATACCACTTAATGAATTACCGACGGTACCTAATATATCGTCTCCAAAAAAATTACCACTTGAGCCAATATTACT
>CAZKTI010000046.1:0-6192 GCA_964555725.1 uncultured Gammaproteobacteria bacterium
ACTTATGTTGTAGTTCTTCGAAAGCGGGTTAGTAGAGGACGTTCGAACTGAGATTAGGGGAGTTGAGGAATACACGACTATTATTTAGTAGAAACTTATAATTTAAATACTTTATAGTATTTATATCCATGAGTAGTATTTTTATGCTTTTGAAACCTGTATTTATTTTTATCTTTCAATGCATTATATGTTGATTCTGTGATCAGTGTTTCAAAACCTTTCGCAATCTCTTCACCAAGTTTTGAAGCAATATTCATTTCTTTTCCCATTGCACTATCAAAACCAATAGCATATACATTGCCGTAACCTATTCCGATACAACTTTTTGGGGTATATTTTTCTTTAGTGAAACATTCATTAAATTTTTGTATACTCCTATGAATATCAAATGATGTTCGCAACGCATCATGGGGTGTGTTAAAAATCACAGTTAGATTGTCAGCAAATGCTTTTATTTGTCGGGCATTATTTTTTTGGAAAATTGGAACACATACTTTTTGTACATTTAAAATATTATAAAAACTCTGTAATTCACCTACATGCATAGAAGTTTCAGTAAATCCTGAAATATCTAAACATAAAATTGTTAATTTTGTAGAATACTTTTTATGAAATTCCTGCTGGGCCATCTTACCGCTTTGACAAGCTATTAAATCACCATAGACTTCTTTATTCCAAAAACCTAATTTTGCGAGTTCTTTTTTGTCTTCTAATAGTTTATATGGATATGTATTATTATTTTTCTTCATAATTAAAGTATACCAAAAAACATCCCATAACGGGATGTCTTAAAAAAAGCGGGTTAGTACACGACGTTCGAACTAGTTTGGTGGAGGAGAAGATGGTTGCGAGGTGTTATTTGTAGATGTTGATGCTTTAGAGTGTTCTTTTGGATTTGGACCGTATTTACATATTGTAGGGGTGGAGACGGGCATTTTTATGCCACATTATCTTATACAAAAAATATACGATGGTTACAACAATATACGATTCCCACAACGATGGCTTATCGTTGCGATGTTTTTTATAGCAGGTTTGTTAGTGTTTGCATATAGATATATTTTTACTTTTGTAAAAAAGGACTGGGCTATGCCGCTTTTTATGTTGATAAGCATAGGTTTAATCTTGGATGTTGCATTTCTTCCTAGGCCGATTATTTCCGTATACGGAAGAAGTGCAGAAGTATTGGAGACTATAAAGCACAGTACTGTCCCTGGATCTGTTATGTATATTCCTTTTGGTTTGGGGAGTGGATATTTTTATATCGGTAAAGATTATTTTCCTTCAATGTCCAGGCAGCTCATTCATGAAAGGCCAGTAGTTGGTGGGCATCTGAGCAGATTGTCCGAAACGTATCGTGATTATTCAAATCCCGTTATAGATTATATTGCCAATTATACTATTTTAGAGTTTGGTGCAAGCAATATAGATAAAATCAACATTGATTTATTTTTAAATGAAACTGATTTACGGTTTATAGTAATAGAAAAAGCACAGGTTGATGTATCATCTAATTCTTTTCAAAATTTGTTAGATTATATTACTACTAAAATGCACTTTTCAAAATTAATTGAAGATGATTTCTTTATTATTTATGAAAAATTTTATTTGTGACAAACTAGAATAAGCTTATAGTCCGTCTGGTGTTTTAGGAAGATAGATTTTTTGTTGTATGGCACCTGGATTTTTATCAGTCAAAACGGTATATTTTCCCGTTAATGCTTGTGGAAACATTTTTAAAATAAATTTTCTAAAAAACGACGGTGTGAATCGAGTAGGTATTATCCCCCCAGCCAAATAATTGTATTGAATTTTTTTTATATAAAAACCGTTTTTATTTAATAATTGTTCAAATTCTTTTTGAAGTAGAAATCGTACATGGGCATAACTCCATGCTACTGCATTATCATATTGCCTATGAGCCCAATGGACAATACCTTTTCCAAAAAGTATCTCAAATCTATTTCTTAAATCAAAATGGTTTTGATATGCAATAATTAATTTACCATCAGGTTTTAGTATTCTATGGATATTTTTTAAAATAGTTTCTTGGTCATACAAATGCTCATATACATCTACAAATATGACAACATCAAATTCATTTTCAGAAAAGGGTAATTCTTTTTCCAAATCGCCAACAACAGCTTTGATACCTAATTTTATTGCCTCATGTATTGCATCCTCTGCAGCATCTATTCCATACACATCATGTCCTTTTTTTACCAGCTCACCTGAGAGTCGGCCATCACCACAGCCAAGGTCAATGATTTTAAGTTTTTTACAATCAAAATCAAATAATCGAGTAATTTTTTCCAAACTAGAAGAATATTCATAGCAATTATTTAAGTTGTGATATTGGGAACTTTTACTCATTACGATATTATATCAAAAAACTACAACATTAGCTGTAGTTTTTAGAAAGCGGGTTAGTTATATAGAGCCTGCCTGACGGTAGGCAGGGAGGACGTATACCCCTCACCAAAAGTTTTTGGTGAGGTGGTTCGAACTAGTTTAGTAGAAATCTTTGAGCATCGGACAGCTTCTTCTTAAAGTCATTTTCTGTATTATAAACCTTGAAGTTGTGCTTTTTCGCTTCTTTTTCAATATATATACTTTTTACTCGTACCATTTCTGCTACCTTTGTTAATCTACGTGAGTCATTCTTTGTAGCGGGTAGCATCCAGTCGTATTCATCTTTATTCTTTAGAAATCCATCTTTCAATTTTTTTATATCTTTCTTAATAATGAAAACAATTTTTATATCTTTCCATAGATTGGTTTTTTTCAATGTCTTAACAAGTCCAGGGAATAAATGCACTCCTTCAATAACATAGTCTTGCTCTCTCTCAATAAGGTGTGCTATCAAAGCTTTAGTTCCTGGCCACATTGATTTTGCTTCAATTATTTGTGCTCTTAACAATGCTTCTGGAGAATAAACATCAAATCTAAATTTACCCTTTGGAGCTTGCATTTTTCTTTGAGGAAACATCTTAAAGAGTTCTGATTTTTTTACTGTGTTCATTACTACATGAAGAACACCGTCAGTGCTAATCAAAGAACACTTACCTTTACGTGCAACTTTCTTAGCTAGAATTGTTTTTCCGCAACGTGGAGAGCCGCCTATAAGATAAATCATATATCTAAATGTTTTTTAACCTCTGTTAATAATTCATTGGCATTTTTATTTTGTGCATCTAACACGATGGCGTCTTTGCGAGTCTTTTTAAATTCGCTGAGATGCTCCCAGAATTCTGCAACCTTTTCAGGAGTTAGTAGTCCACCTTCACGATAGCCACGTTCTTTTGCTCTTTGTATCGTCGTCTCTTTATCTGCCCAGAGAATAAACTCATGTATTTCAGCTCCATTCTTTTTTGCAATTTCTATGAATTGCTCCAAAGCACTTTCTTTCCTACGAAAAATTTTATCCAGCACCACATCTTTTCCTGCTGCAAGACACGCATCAGCAATAGCTAGAGATATAGGGATAGATAATTCAAAACTTTCTTTGTTGAGTTCTCGGTACTGACTAATAAAACGTCTCTGAGCATCCATATCTAAATGAAAAGAGAGAGGAATTTCTAAGTAGAGTGATTCAGCAAGTGTACTTTTACCCACTCCGCACGGTCCGTTTATAAGTATTAGTTTCATTAAAAAAGTATAACATCCACAATCAAAAAACTACAACATTAGCTGGTCAATCTGTTTTTATATACGGAAGGGAATTGACACTCGGGCATCGAGCCCTTCGTACTTCTTCGAAAGCGGGTTAGTACACGACGTTCGAACTGAGATTTGTGAGAATTTACTCAAATGAACCTACGTCAATTTTGCGAATATCATCATTGGTAATACCAAGTGATAGAAATCTCATGATTTGATAAGCGGCAGGGCCGTCTTTCATATAGTAACGTTTACCATCTTCTGGATGTATATACCATGCTTCTCCACGTGATTCTACCTGTAGCACTATCTTACCTTTGAGGTTTTCACCAAGAAAGGTGGTATCGAGTGTACCTTCTCCAAGAGGATTAAAGCCCCCACGTACTTCAGCACCGTCATTGAAGCCATCGCCATCTGAGTCTGGATTTTCTACATCGGTCCCTAAAGCTTCTTCCATCTTGTCTTGTAGCCCATCACCATCAGTATCACTATCTTCAAACCTGTCTTCAAATCCTACAGGTATCTTTTCAAGATCAGCATTAGAAATACCTAAACCAAACGCTTGAAGTGCTTGATAAGCTGATGTTCCGTCTTTTAAATAAAATTTTTGTTCTGTTATTTCATCTACATACCACGCTTCTCCCTTTTCCTCTACCTGAATTAATATTCTTCCTTTGAGTCTATTGGTAAGTACTTTATCTACTTTTTGTAATAGTTTTCTTTCTAGTTCAACCACTTGGTTTTCTAGTTCTGAGATGCGATAGTTTAGTTTTTTAATACGGTCAAGAAGCTCCTGTAATTTATCATCTGTATTGGGTTGAGGTGTGGGGTTTTCGCCCTTGGTAATAAATGTTACGTACTTTGCAGGTCCTTCCAATATTCCATCTGATGAACTATGAACAGTTTTGCGTAGTTCAACATGATACTCTGTACCAGAATCAAGATTTGTAAATGTGTACTCGCTACCAAATAGGCTTCTAAACCCTTCGGGTAAAATATTATTGGCATCACCGTGGCCATTTGTAACATTTCCGCTAAACCAAGGTAAATCACTCAATTCACTTTGATCTTTGGAAATTCTATATTCCCCAGATCCTGCGGACGCCTCTGCTTGCCAGTAAACTGTTGCCTGATGATTAGATATTTCTGAAAATTCTACTCTAACTATTTTTAAACCATAATCAGTAATTTGTGTATCTTTAATTTTTGTTTCAAATGTACCATTATATTCCTCACTTATCATACCTGGTGCAGTTGAGCGAACTATAAAATAATATTTGGTATCGGGTTGTAATCCTGTTAATGGCTCACTATGCACAGTTCTTGTGGCAGGACGAATATTACACTTGATGTGGACGACGGAACTTCCTCTTGTACAATCGGGGTCTGTCCAAGCAACCTGATTTAATTCATCGAGGCTCGTTGCCCACTTAATTTGACTATCCGCTGGTAGATTTGTTTCCCATCTAACAGTTATGCTATTTGATGTACTGTTAATAGCCTGGACATCTGCGATAACCAAATCTCCTTCTATTAAAGTTTCAAATGTACCATTATATTCCTCACTTATCATACCTGGTGCAGTTGAGCGAACTATAAAATAATATTTGGTATCGGGTTGTAATCCTGTTAATGGCTCACTATGCACAGTTCTTGTGGCAGGACGAATATTACACTTGATGTGGACGACGGAACTTCCTCTTGTACAATCGGGGTCTGTCCAAGCAACCTGATTTAATTCATCGAGGCTCGTTGCCCACTTAATTTGACTATCCGCTGGTAGATTTGTTTCCCATCTAACAGTTATGCTATTTGATGTACTGTTAATAGCCTGGACATCTGCGATCTCAATCTCACTTTCTGCAATTTCTTTAACACAAGTAATTTTACTAGATTCTATCAACGTAGCGCCCCCCCCAGCATTAATGATATTAGCTCCCTCTTCATAATAAATTATGTTGCTACCGCTTCCACCTGCGTCAAAAGAAGCCCCATTTTTTAGATATAAAGTATTACTTCCTCCCAATCCTTTAACAGCTACTCCGTTTTCAGCACAAATGGTATTGCTTCCCCCCATGCTTTCGACAACCCCCCCTTCCTTAATATAAGCCTTATTACTTCCTCCCAAATTTTTAATTATTCCACCATTCTCAACATAAACTGTATTACCTCCACCACCGCTATCAACAATCCCGCCATCTTCTATCCAATAACTTTGACTGCCACTACCTGTTTCGTAGAGTTCATTAATTACCTGATAGTTGCTAGACATATTTAAAGTAAAAGTATGTTCCACGGCTGCAGTGGCAACTTCTTCTTGATGTATAAGCACACCACTAATAATGACAATTAATAGAAGGCTATAAAAGAGTATTTTTTTCATAATATATATAAAATTTATAATAGTTTTATTATACCCTAGTTCGAACTCCTATTACCAGTATTCAAAAACACCCCACAACGGGATGTCTTAAAAAAAAGCGGGTTAGTAGAGGACGTTCGAACTGAGATTGTGGATATTGCGGGGACTAC
>CAZKTI010000047.1:0-6186 GCA_964555725.1 uncultured Gammaproteobacteria bacterium
AGTATGTTGACCGAATGAGTGCAAGATGGCAAGAGACGTGGGACACACTTGCGGTTACTAACAACGACTTTATAAGAACGACAGAGGAAAGGCATAAAAAAGGAGTTGAAAAGTTTTATAACACCGTTTTTGCTAAAAGTGATATTTATAAAGGAACTTATGAGGGTCTTTATTGTATTGGCTGTGAATCATATAAGACTGACGGGGACCTTGTTGATGGATTGTGTCCTGAACATAAACGAAAGCCAGAAATACTAAAAGAAGATAATTATTTTTTTAAAGTTACAAAGTATAGAGAAAAACTTTTGAAACATATTGAAGATAATCCAAATTTTATTCAACCAAAAGAACGTAGAAACGAAATTATTAGATACATTGCTGATTACATGGAAGATTTTAGTATTTCTCGTGTTAATCAAAAATGGGGTATTCCAGCTCCAAACGATAATGAGCATACATTGTATGTTTGGTTTGATGCACTTATTAATTATCTTACTGCAGTTGGATATGGGACTGATGAAAAAATGTTTAAAAAATGGTGGCCCGCGCAAATGCATATTGTTGGAAAAGATATTTTAAAACATCATGCTGCTTGGTGGCCTGCTATGCTTATGGCCGCAGACCTACCACTTCCTGAAAGAATATTTGCTCACGGATTTTTTACGGTAAACGGTGAGAAAATGAGTAAGACCATAGGAAATGTATTAAATCCCGAATACTTAGCAAAGCAGCTTGGAATAGAGCCACTTAAATACTATTTGCTTCACGATATACCATTTGGTAAAGATGGGGACGTTTCAATTGATAAATTTCAAGAAATTTATACGTCTGAATTAGCAAATGGTATTGGAAATTTAATATCTCGTGTAACTAGTATGATAGAAAAATATTCTAATGGAGTGATACCGAGCCCTAATAAAATGATTAATCGCTTTCCTGCACCCACGCTTATTAATAAACATCTTGAAAGTGCATCATTTGAAAAAGCTCTTAAAGAAATTCAAAAAGCAGTTTCAGATATTAATACAAAAATTAATGAAGAAAAACCTTGGGAAATGGCAAAAGAAAAAAAGACAGAAGAACTCGATTCATTTCTTTATGATGCAGTTGAAGTGATAAGAAATATTGCTTGGGCTCTTATTCCTTTTATGCCAGAAACCTCAGATAAAATTTTTGAGAGTCTTGGGCTAATTGCTGCTGAAGAAAAGAAACAAACGTTTGTTAAAATTTCTGAGAAAACAACTATAGAGCCAGGATTAAAAGTTAAAAAACCCCCTATTTTATTTCCAACGATTTCACCATGATTACACTTACACTTGTTGATATTGTTCTTATACTTTTCCTTTTGTTTTTGTTTACATTAGGATTTGTATACGGACTTATTCATTCAGTTGGTAAAGTAGTTTCAATTATTATAGGTATTTGGGGAGCTTATCAATATACTCCAATGCTATCTGAATATTTATCTGACAAATATGCATTGATGGGAAGTGGTTTAGCTGAAATTATACTTTTTATATTGGTTGCAGGTCTTATTATGAAATTAGTGCAGCTAATTTTTTGGATTTTTAACTGGGTATTAGATATGATTTCTTTTATTCCATTCTTAAGTTTTTTTAACCGTTTTCTTGGAGGAGTGTTTACTCTAGTTATAGGAGGTACTACCATAGGTCTTGCACTTCACTTAATTTTAGGAACTAATATACCTTTTTTTGGTATTGAAGAATTGGTTACAGCATCTGAGGTTGGGCCGAGGCTTGTTTCTATAGGGTCTTGGCTATCACCCGGAGTTCCTTATTTATTAGATAGTGTGAAAAATTTAATATTTTGAAAAGTTGCTTTTGTTTGAATTTATAGATAAATGTGATAAAGTAGTTTTCCCACTACTATGAAAAGTCACATACAAACATTAGGGTGTCAGATGAACAAAAATGACTCTGAGCGCATAGCATCAGTGGTTAATCATTTGGGTTATAAATTAACTTCAAAACAAGATGACGCTGATTTAATTATTGTAAATACTTGTTCTGTGAGACAATCTGCAGAAGACAGAGTTTTCGGTCAAGCTAGAAATTGGAATCGTTTGAAAGAAGAAAATCCAAAACTTATTGTTGCGGTAACCGGATGTATGCCTGGACGTGACCGCGAAGGAATTTTAAGAGAAAAGCTTCCTATGGTGGATTTTTTCTTTCCAATTAAAGATTTACCGCAACTTCCTAAATGGATATCTGAAATTCAACCAGACATTGTTAATTCAGGTGACTTAGAAGAAGATTATTTAAAAATAAAACCAGCATATACTAGCTCTAAACAAGCATTTGTAACTATTAATTCTGGATGCAACAATTATTGCACCTTTTGCGTTGTTCCATATTCAAGAGGATTTGAAAAATGTAAGTCAGTAAAAGATATACTTTTAGAAATTAAAGAGCTTCATGATCATGGATATGTCGAAATAACTCTGCTTGGTCAAAATGTAAATACATACAGACCTCAAGACCCAGAGTCTTTCTCAAAGGATAATCCATACACCGATTCATTTGCAGCACTTCTTTGGGAGGCAAATCAATTTCCTGGAATAACTCGTATTCATTTTACATCTCCTAATCCACAAGATATGAGTGATGAGGTAATCGATGCTCTTAAACTAAAAAATAATTTAAATATATTGCATCTTCCCATTCAATCTGGTTCTGAGCGGATTTTAAAGAAAATGAATCGTCGTCATACGAGAAATGAGTATTTTGATATAATAAAGAAAGTGAAAAAAGTAAGACCTACAATTGCACTTGCTACTGATATTATTGTTGGGTTTTGCACAGAAACGGAGAAAGATTTTATGGATACAGTTGATCTATACAAAAAAGTACAATTTGATATTTCTTATACCGCTATGTATTCACCTCGCTCTGGGACTGTTGCTGGTAAAGCATGGGAGGATGATGTTCCAAAAGAGGAGAAAAGAAGACGTTGGGATTATCTCCAGAATATTATGAATGAAATAGTTAGAGAAAAAAATAAAGTATACTTAAACCAGACTGCAGAGGTATTAGTTGAATCATATAAAAATGGACTTGCAACTGGCAGGAGTCGTGAGCTAAAATTAGTTCAGTTTCCTACACTTGATGAAAATTGTGTCGGAGAACTTATTCCTATCCATATTAATAAAACATTTGAGTGGGTATTACATGGAACGCCTAAGAAAAACATTACTTCCTAAAATCGTAACTATTTTAGGACCTACTGGGTCTGGAAAGTCTGCACTTGCTTTACATCTTTCTAAAATATTCAATGGCGAGGTCGTAATTGCAGATTCACGCCAAGTTTATAAATATTTTTCTATTGGAACGAATAAAGATAAGGGAGTATGGAAAAAAGTTGATGGAGTAAATAGATATGTTGTTGACGGCGTTATACACCATTTGATAGATTATGTTGACCCAAAGAAAACACATTCGCTTTACAATTTTCAAACAGATGCAAAAATTGCTATTGAAGATATAATTAGCAGAGGTAAGTTACCAATTGTTTCTGGAGGTACCGGAATGTATTTGCGCTCCCTCACAGATAATTGGGAAATCACAGAAGCGAAGGCATCCGGAGAATTAAGGAAATATTTAGAAAGCAAATCAAATATAGAACTTATTAATGAGATTAAGAGTATTAGCTCAAAAAAAATTAAGGAATTAGACATTTTTAATAAACGAAGACTTGCTAGGGTTCTTGAAGTTTTTTATCAGACAGGGGAGTTATTATCAAAAAAACCTAAGAGTGCAAAGCCAGAATATTCATTTTTAAAACTAGGCGTTTATATTGAAAGAGAAAAATTATATGAAAAAATTAATTCTCGTGTTGATTTGATGATGGGCGAGGGGTTATTAGAAGAGGTAAAAATGTTATCAAAAAAATACGATGACAAAATACCAGTCTTTTCAAGTATCGGTTATAGGGAGCTAAGAGCTCATATTAAAGGTGAAACAAGCCTAGACGAGGCTGTAGAGCTTATGAAGCGTTCTACGAGGCGTTATGCACGAAAACAGCTTACTTGGTGGAGAAGAGAGCATGACATTAAGTTGATTAACAGTACCGATGAGGCAGTTAACCAAGTTACTTCATTTTTGAAATAAGTAAGTCTTTTGTCTTTTCTGGGTCTGCGGCACCTTTGGATTCACGCATAACCATACCAATAAGAAATTGAAGTGATTCGGTTTTTCCATTTTTGTATTGTTCAACCACCGAGGAATTTTTTGTTAGAACCGATGTAATAATATCGTTAAGGGAAGAATCATCGTTCATAACTGTAATATCCATTTCATTCATTAATTCTTCTGGGTCAATTTCTCTCGCAACCATGTTTTCTAACAAGGTTTGTCCAATATTACTTGTAATTTTTTTTGATATTATCATACCGAGTAGTGCTGCAAAATCTTTTTCAAGCATTTTAGAAGATTTGAAAGTAAGCTTTTTTTCTTTTAAATTTTTTACGACTTCTCCGGTTAACCAACCGCCTGCAATTTTTCCAATTTTATTTTTCTTTTCAATTTCTTCGTATTTGATGTCTGTATGCGTTTTTAACCAAGCTTTAAGTGATGACATTGTGTTTTCTGCGTATCCAGCAATACTGTCGTCCTGAATAAGCGTTTCCGCATCTGCAGGGGAAAATGAGTATTCTTCTATAAATCTAGTCATTCTATCTCCTGGCCTCTCAGGTAATGTTGATCTTAAGCATTCAATATTAATTTCTTTATTATTTTTACAAGTTTTTGCGTGTGGGTGTTTTTCGTCAATAAAGTGAAGTGGAGGAAGATCGGGTTCTGGAAAGTATCTGTAGTCGTGGGACTCTTCTTTAGTACGCTGTTCTATAGTTTTTGCTCCCTTTTCATCCCAACCTCTCGTAGTAGATATTTTTGGCTCTTTTCCATCTGCCCATAATTTTGTTTGTCTTTCTATTTCATGCTTCAAAGCTTTTTCCACTGAACGAAAAGAGTTTAGATTTTTTACTTCTGTTTTTGGATACAGTTTTGTTTCACCTTTAGGGCGCATTGATATATTTGCATCGCAACGTAAATGTCCTTTTTCCATGTCTGCATCTGAGATATCAAGGTATCTCATAGTAAGTCGCAAGGTTTGCATGTAAGCTTTTGCGTCTTCTGGTGTTTTAAATTCTGGTTTTGTTACAATTTCACATAATGGTGTACCGCCTCTATTATAATCTATAAGTGTTGAGTTTCCGTCATGAATATTTTTTGCTGCATCTTCTTCTACATGTAAACGTTCTAAATTAATTTCTTTTCTCTCCCCATTGGAATAAAAGGCCACTTTTCCTTCGTGGCCTACAGGAAAGCCAAACTGACTTATTTGATAGCCTTTTGGAAGGTCTGGATAAAAATAATTTTTTCTATCCATTTGTGAAATTGTATTAATTGTGCAATTTAGCATAAGTGATGCTCTAATTGCCCATTCAAGCGCTTCTTTGTTTATTACAGGTAATGTTCCTGGGTGAGCAAGACATATTGGGCAGATGTTAGTGTTTGGCTCTGCTTTTTCACTGTCATTATTACATGCACAAAATAGCTTAGTTTTTGTTTTAAGCTGTACATGAGTTTCTAGTCCTATGATTGCTTCTAATTCCATTTATGTGTGTTTTTTTACAATACTAAGTATTTCTTCATGAATGGTCATGCGAGACCTGTTTGCCTCGATTATATGCCATCCTCGCTCTTTTGCAAGGCGTTTGTGTATTATATTAACTTTCTCTGCGAGCCCGTCGTCTTGTTCATGTACGTGGTTATGCTCAATGCCAGCTGCAAAACGTGTACCAGTGAATAGTAGTGGAATGTCTTCAACAATTAAGTGGCTGTTAATTTCTCTTAATAGTTCAGGGTGCACTCCTGAGCCAGCTCCCCATGCGAGCCCCGTTCCTGTATAGTCTTCTGCTACTATCGTTATACCAGTTTTGAGTTTTTCTATTAGCTCAGGTTCGTACTGTGTTCTATTAAAAGCATAGAGCGTTTGTATTTCGGTTGGTGTTAGGTTATATGGGTTACCTTCTCGTAAGTAACTATTTATTATTGGGCCTGAAGGCTTAAGGTCATATATTGGGTATTTTAAATATTCTGCATTTTTTCCCTCTTTTTTTAATTCGTCTACAAGCATTGCGGCCTGTGTTGATTTACCTAAATTATT
>CAZKTI010000048.1:0-6175 GCA_964555725.1 uncultured Gammaproteobacteria bacterium
ATAGATTTTTTGAGAATGGAACTAACACTATTAAACACTATTGGTGTTAAATTTAAATATACTAGCATCCGCCAAGATGAAAACAATCATTACTTGCTAAGTGATATTAAAATAATACCTAGCACAAAACTAAATGCAGTAAAAAAAATCCACAATATGCCAGCCCCTGGTATTAACCCTGACCTTCTGCCACCGCTTTCAGTACTAATGACTCAAGCGCATGGCACGACACTACTACATGATTGGATGTATGACGGACGATTTGCTTATATAAAAGAGCTTCAAAAAATGGGGGCATCGACTCATATATTAAATCCTCACCAAGCTCTTGTTATTGGGCCCACTCCACTCTATGGAAAAGATATTACTAGTTTTGACCTCCGCGCAGGAGCAACTCTTATTATTGCAGCTCTTATCGCAGATGGAACTTCGGTCATTGATAATATCTATCAAGTTGATAGAGGTTATGAAAATATTGATAAACGATTAACAAAACTTGGCGCTGATATTAAACGTAAATAGATGACACTATTTAAGAGAAGATTTCTTGCACTTCTTTTTTTTGTAATCTTTTTTTTAAGTATACCTCCTCTTATTCTAGTAACGAGTGGCGTATTTTATAATATAACAAAAAAAAGTTTTGAAAAAACGGGGCTTCTTGTTGTTTCCTCTATTCCTGAGGGGGCTACAGTAAACTTTAATAACGAGCCGCCCAAACGTGGAATTGATATGTTTATTCCATGGGAAACAGGAGAAATAATTCTAACGCCTGAACGTGTAACATATCTTTTTCCTGGAGTCTACACCCTAAAAATTGAAAAAGAAAACTTTTTACCTTTTGAACGTACAATTGAAATTCAAAGTGGCAAAACAACCTTTGTTGAAGATATTTTGCTGCTCCCTTCTGCACCTCCTGTACAAATTGTAGAAGCTTCATTTTTAGCTCTCTCGCCAGATGGCACTACTTTTGTCACTATTGATACCACGGGGACTCTATTTATTATTGACTCTGAGACTGACATAACATTATATAGCGCAACTGGAATAAAAATCCCAGAAAAAATCCAATTCTTAGAGGATACTCACGAGCTACTCAGCTATATGAAAGGATCTATTTTGATAGATATTACATCTCAAAACCAAATCGCCCTTGCATCGCTTAATGCAGATTCTGAATTTCATATAGACTCTAAAAATCCAGATATATTCTACTGGGAAAATAACAACTCATTAAATTCATACAGAACTAAAATTATAGAAGCACCTCTTTCAACACTCCGTTCAGATTTTTCTAGTACAAGCTTTCATGTATACGATAACGAGGTGTGGTGGATTTTTAACTCTAATTTAATTAAAGGTTCTGAGAAAATCAACAAACCAAGCAATCTAATTTTAAATAAAGTTGTGGGATTTTCTAAAAACTTTGTTTTTGTAAAAACTGCAAAGAGCACTTTATACGCATTACATACTGGTTCCCTTGTATGGTTTCCTATTGAAGGTGATAGTGGAAATGATGTAAATGAATTACTGCATGAAGAAGGTTCTACTATCTATTTTAGAGGGGATTTTGCAATTGGTAGCATAGATACTAATACTTTAGAATCTTCACTTATTAATCGCTTTGGTGAGCAGACAGTATCATTTGATACCATATCATTATTGCAAGACAAAAAAATATATATAATAACTACAGACTCTTCCGTAAAAATACTTGATGTGTTTTCTTCCGAACAAATTCTTTCTGATATTTACAATGCTGATTCTGTTATAAGTACCGCTTATAACGAAAAAGATAAAACCCTACTCATTGTATCGCGTGAGGATGAAAAATCTCTTCTATTAGAATATAGAATTAATACTGAG
Organism: uncultured Gammaproteobacteria bacterium; assembly: GCA_964555725.1. GTDB lineage: Bacteria > Patescibacteriota > Patescibacteriia > CAZKTI01 > CAZKTI01 > CAZKTI01. The sequence continues at coordinate 1,864 of CAZKTI010000048.1, forward strand.
TAGCTAAGAACTAAAATACTTTTTTACAAGCATATTTGCGCGCAAAAGTTCTTCATGTGATGTCCCTGCGTCAATCCATATATCATCCATAATCTCACAGGTTATGGCATTTTTTTTCAAATAAATATTGTTTAAATCAGTGATTTCAAATTCACCCCTATCTGAAGGTGTTAGTGTTTTTACATAAGTAAATACATTGCTGTCATACATATAAATTCCTGCCATAATGAAATTTGATTTCGGTTTTTTTGGCTTTTCTTCTATGGAAAGAACTTTATTACCCTCTAGCTCTACAACCCCATAATGCTCTGGTGTTTCATTCTTTACAGCAAATACCTTTGCGCCTTTATTTTCTTTTTCAAAATCTTTTACAACACTAGATAAATCGTATTTGAATATATTATCTCCAAGTATCACTAATAAATTATCGTCATCATCTGCAAAGTCTTTCGCAAGACCAACAGCTGAAGCCAGACCATTTGCTTCCTCTTGAATAGAAAAATTTAATTTTAAGCCAAAATCTTTTCCAGAACCTAATAAATTTAAAAAACTTCCCGCATGGTTTGGGCTGGTAATTATTAGTACATCTTTTATTCCAGCACGAGCCATAGACTCAAGCGGATAAAAAATCATGGGTTTGTTATAAATCGGTAGTAAATGCTTATTCGTTACCAGTGTTAATGGTCTCAAACGTGTTGCATTTCCACCTGCTAATATGACACCTTTCATGTTTTTAGTGGTTGGTTTTTAGTAGTTTAGCTTAAATGACCTACTGTCCGATTATAAATAATGTTTCATTAAAACCGTTTGTTGTACCTGGACAAACTGGCAGTAACCCGCCCCATCACACCAAGATTGTCCAATCCTGCCTGGGCTTGAACTATCTGTAAAAAAAGGCCAGCATTTAAATTCGCAAGTATTCTCATTATTTTCATCTTCTAAAGATGCTAAAAGCTGGTAATGCTGATTATTCTGGCCATCAGCAGAAAACGAATTATATGAATAGGTATGATTATTTGCCGCAGTGTATGGATTGTTGTCGCCAGCTTCTTGAGTAGGGTCAAATGGCAAGGACCCAATGAATCCTCCAGCTACTAAGTCTGGTAGCCATCCACCAGGATCGCACCCTCCATTATCTGAGCTGTTACAACCTCCGTAATTATCCTGATGTGGGTACTGCTGATTTTCGTCATAGTAGAGCTCTAATGCTTTACTTAGCTGTCGTAAGTCTGAGATACGTTTTACATCCCTAGCTTTCGTCCGTGCGTTATCAAGCGCTGCAACTGCAAGTGTAGATAATAACCCTATAATAGCAATAACGACTAGAAGCTCAAGCAAAGTAAACCCCTTGTGAAGTAAATGCTTATTTATTCCAGAAGATAAAGATTGAATTCTTTCTGTCATTTCATTTTAATCATATACAATGTATTAATTTTATCAAAAAATAACCAGAGAATCAATTAAAGCCCCTTTACTTTAAAGAATCTACACCTTATTAATCAAGAGATATGTTACCACATAAATTGACATAATTTGAAAAGTATGGTATTATTATAATAGGTCATTCAACCATAGGAGAGGAAACCCATGTTTTCTTACTCCGGTGGAATCTCTCGAATAGTGCCCGTCAACTGGCGGCTTTACCTGCTGTTTGCAGCAGTGTTCACTCTTGTTGTCATTGAGCACAACATGTGAGACTACTCGAGAAATTCCAACTGAGCCCGCCTTCCGAGACGGGCTCAATAATACTAAAATCAATATAGTAAACCACCTCAAAGGTGAGTTTTTTAATATAAAAACCCCTTTACTTTATAAAAACAATCCTCAATCCATTAATTATTTTTCAAAATAGATAGAACTCCAAATCCATGTAACCAAACAACTAATAAAAACAATTATCAAATTAATTTGCGACTGCACAAATCCTGGTTTAATAAATTCTAAAATTAAAAGCAATACAAAAACTGGAAAAGTAATTTGCCAATATGCTTTTATGTATGGCATTAACTTATTCATATAAACTCCTTAAAGAACGTTTCCAAGAGCTCAAGTATGGCTCTGCGCTATCTTCTAGAAAAACATATATTTTATTTACCTCTATTTCGTTAAACTCGGACTCATCTGGATATGCAAGAATAAATCTGAGCTTGTTATTATCATAAAGCGCATGTTCAACATCTATCTCAATTGTTTGTTTCACTAGTGGGTTTAGGTCTTGAGTTTTGTAATTAAACCCCTCTGCAGTTTGTACGCCAATCTGCCATCCAGTAGGGATAACATCCGTTCCAATTACAATACGTGCTTTTTTAAATTTCCTAGGAGCATATACTTTAAAGTACACTGGCTCTTCGTTTATTTTTTGGTTATTACTTTTCACATCTGTTCTTCCTAACGGAAACAAATAAGTAATTTCATATTGGTTTTTTGAAAAGTTTTCTACAATTTCGTTTGCACTAGAACTTATGTCTAATACAAATAATTTAACAATTATACCTGTCCATATTATTGCAACAACCAAATAAGATGTATCTATTTTCATTTTATTATCATCATTGGAGTTACTTCATAAAGTTTTTCGTTTCCATATGTATCTATTAGCGTAAGGCTTAACTTTTCTTTTTTCAGTAAATCTACAGCAAATGTATTATAATTTTTTCCTGATATATTAGTATAAATATATACTGGAGCTGTACTTGCAACTTTAGAAATATTAGAAACATTTATAGAATCTTCCTCAATATGCACCACTCTTCTTTCTGGAAAGAATACCTTGTCTTGTCTATTAGAAACTATTACTGCATCCTCCTCTGTTCTGTTTATTACAAATCTTTTTTTCTCTAAGTTTTCTGCGAGTGTATTTTTTACATTTAATATTGAATCGTTATATTTATAATAAACCATGTTAGTTGTAATTACAGCATAGAAAACAAATAAAAATGCCATGAAACTTATTGTAAGTGTGCGATTAAATCGAAAATAATTTATTAATACATGCACAGCATAAGCAACTAAAGGAATGGCAAAAACAGTGATAGGAAGCCAATATCTTACATATGAAACGCCAATAGTTATTTCTTTAGTTATATTGTCACTTATTTGCCATGAGCCGTAATATATTAAAAGCCAAAGAGAAACCAATCCATAAATTAATGCATATAATTTCTGTCCTTTGGAAACTTTATGAGATCTTTTAAATAATGCAATAACTCCTGCTGCCATTGGTATGCTTATGAACCAAAACATTTTTAGAAAATATGATTGAAACTGTCCAAAAGCAAACTTTATGTTTATTCCTTGAGGAAATATTTTTTGAATAAACCCGAACACATTGCTTTCTGTAGCAATAATGTATCCTGTTTCTAAAGAACTACCGTATAGAATATTTTGAATGATTAAAAGTATCACAGCAGGAATTGCTAGAGTTAATCCAAAAATTATATATGGTTTTGTATTTTGATGTTTTTTATAATAATTAAAACCAATCACTAAAAACGGAATAATAATCCAAGGAAGTGCGGAAAGTCGTGTAATGAGAGCAAGTCCAATGAGTACTGCTGATAATACTAAATAAACAATTTTGTTTTTTTCTGAATAAAGTATTAGTGCTGCAAGAGACCATATCACGAGTGTTAAAAAAAGTACGTTTGGGAAAAACCCAAATGCTGAATAGTACCACCATGATGGTAAGAGGAATAACATTACTGCACTTGTAAATGCTAACCTTTCCCACCATATATATTTAATTAGAAAATAAAACCCCCACACTCCTAGAACTGAGGTAAGTGCGGGTAGAACATATAAAGAGAAATTACTAAAAATAAAAGCAAAACTTCCATATAAAAGTATAAGCCCAAAAAAACTTGCTGGGACCAGTTTTCCGTCTTCAACACGCATACTCCTAGGAGAAACTAATTGACTACTAACTCCAGAGGGTGAGACTTCAGCTTTTAAAGATTGTCCGTCTGCAAGGCGTAATGCAAAATAATGATTTGCTGTTTCGTCTGGTGAATTAAATGTATTATGCTCTACTGTATAAATACTGCTATATAGAGCAAAAAATACTACTGAGAGCATTATAAGCACTGCTCTGTGGTTTTTTAACCCCTGTACTAATAAAGGTTTAGTTTTATAAAAATTAAACATAAGTTGTTCTTTTAGTTTATCATGTTGTTCTTAAAACCACGCCCTACGCTTATATGGTAGCAAAAACCTTTATTCAGTCCAGGGGCAAATCCCTGTACTAATAAAGGTTTGGTTTTTTTAATTAGACCATGATTATAGAGTAATGTTGTTGTATATTGTGTGTTCATAT
>CAZKTI010000049.1:0-6096 GCA_964555725.1 uncultured Gammaproteobacteria bacterium
CCTTCCATGTAGTACCTGTCGTACTATTTTGAATCGTCCACTCGGGTTTTTTTAAGGAAAGCGCTGGATCCTGAAACACTTGCATACGTGCAACGGTATATATATCGTTATCATGAAGCTTTTCGAGCACTGCTTCAATGTCGTCAATCTTTACATTCTCGGTCCCCAGCTCATTAATGATAGCAACATCAGTATCATATGCTATCCATCCCGTATAATCTTTAATATCAATAACCACAGCATTTAAATCAGTTTCATTAATTCTTTTAATAAAAGCATCTAGATTACCACCCGCAGTATAAGATGTTAAATAAATCGCTTTTGCAGCAACCTTCTCTGGTTTTTCTGTATAATTCAATTTCTGTATATTGTTGATATTTTTTGCGTGATTTAGTTCTGCATCAAGAGCAAGAGCATCATAATCACCCATAAAACCATTATACGAAATTGAGGCAAATGTAACGAACATCAATCCACTAAAAATTAATATGAGAACCCCAATGGCTGCATTATAATATCTTTTTAATATTGCTATCATACGAGTGTGTCAATTTTTGTAGCAAGAACACTATCTTTAATTGTAACAGAATTAGTGTCTTTTGTGGTAAGTTCCAGTTTCACGATATTATAAGCTACATTAATAATAGGATGATGGTTAAACTCTTCTGAAACAGCAGCAACTGTATTAACGAACTGCATTGCATGAACAAAATCATTAAATTTAAACGTACGTGTGAGTGCGGTTTTTTTTACATCCCAATCTTTATGTAACTGCTCTTTAATTTTTTTATTATCCTCTGACATATATATCTATCCAAAAAAGAAAAACCCGTACGCTATAATAAGTGCACTGCTATTAAGTATTACTATTGGCTTTCTTGCCCATGCCCAACCATTAATAATTGGATACTTTAAAGGCCATAAGTATGGTGTGGGATAAAAATTCTTTTCATGAGTTGGTATGTCAATAACAATATGTGTAAGCCATCCCAGAAGCGGCCACGGAAACCTCCCCATACTTATCCATATAAGTGCAGTAATAAAAGTCCAAATGAATATACTGTGTGAAATTTGATATAACCTCCATGTAATATCAGAAATTGGAAGAGATTCATACTCTTCTTGGTTTCGTGGCCAATGCGGTAATTTTTTTGTAATAAACCTATTCCAGAAAATCCATAGAAACGGATACGTAAAAGCGAAAAGGTCTGGAAAAATATTAAAAAAAATTCCCCAGCCAATGAGATGTGGGTTATGTTTAGTTTAAGGAATAAGTCTATATTGTAAATTACCCCACAATGCGTGTGAAAAAATATCCATACATTCTCTTTAACTTCATTGTATAAGAGATTGATATAGAAATAAATAGTAAAAAAGAAGACTCTTGAGATTGTTGATTGATATATGAGGGGGGGGTGAGTTAGCGGGGGTGGGGTTGGGGTGGGGTGGCTAACGGGGGGTATATATCAATTAATCTGTGGGAGTCTGGGTTGGGTGCGCTTATGCGCTTGGGGTGTTGAAGGTGCGAGATATTTTATTTGTTAGAGTTAGTATAGAGTATTTATGAAATATGTCAACTACTTATAAATAAAGGGCTTTATAGCCCTTTTCACACTACTTACTGTAGTTATCCACATTAAATACTTAAATAAACGTCTCTGTTTTAAGAGCTCTTATTTTCATTTTCAATAATTAACACTCGTTTGGCGCCAGTAGTAATAGTATTTTTATCCCCAGTCCAATCATGTAAAGCGCTCATAAGACTGTCATATGAATATCTTAGCCCAGCACCATTTCTAGTTCCTGGATCATTTGTAATAAATTGCCCACTTACTGAATCATATCCAATTATAACCAACATATGATAAAGCGGGCCTGGGGGTGTAAAATAAGGATTTGGCAAATACCTTCCAGCCATAGGCGCTATAACTACATTTCCATTATCAAGTTCATTTTTTATTAAAGAGACTGTTGCAGCATCTATGATACGAGTAGAAAGTCCGTATTGGGTTCTCGCAAATAAGGCTGTATCAGAAACGCTTGTATCATTAAAATATCCAAGAGCTTTTTCTTCATAGGAAATTGTTTTTAAAATTTCGTCTTCCATATACGCTGGAGTAAGTGTAGTATCTGAAAAATATGCATGAGCCATAATAACACTTGCTTCCTCACATGCATCCTGCCAAGGCTCAGACCAATCTAAAAATGGCGCCTGGCTTGGCTAGAAAATGGAACAGGAAGAGAAATAGTAGTGCCGGACAAAGGTATGCTTGTAGTAGCTGTAGTCTCCTTAGATAAAGAAACATCTGTGGGCTTTTCTGGATTTTTAGGTAAGATATCAATAGAAATATCTTCAGTTGTAATATTTTGATTTACATCTATTAACCTTGCTTGGATATCAGAAATAAGCTTAGTTCGTACATCTTCATTAGTTACAACCTTTGCCTGTACGTCTGGTACAACAATGTATGAATTATAAAAATTTTTTTTAACTTCCTCAATTGTATCAAGCCATGACATAAAAATAACAGCTCCAGCAGTAGCGCTAAACATAACCAATATTAATGATAAAATAAAATTTTTCATATATTTTAGCCTTTTAGTATCATACAGGACTTTTAGAAAAATAAAACTCGCCTGGGAAAGGCGAGTATATAAAAATTGTTTTTGCTCCTCCTATGCCGAAAGGTGCCCGTGTACGATTTCATGCACCAAGGGTTTGGTAATGAAATGCTGGTGACTGAAATCTTGACCTCCATCAATCCCATTGGCAACATCAATCTGAGGGCATGTACTTCCGGGAATGTAGCAATGTGAGAATGGCGCAATGAAATCGTCTGATGATCCCACGTTGACGAGCCTCTGGTTCGCCCAAGTGGTAGCACCGCCATTCCGATCGAACCGTTGCCACAACCGCTCCGAAATCTTGGTATGCCTCATCACAATCTCTCTGAGGTGAGGCTCTGCAATACCGAGCGTGAACGGAGTGCCCAAGGAAACAACCTTCACGATTCTAGGTGACCACGCTTTTGAGAGCATCGACACCATGGAACCTAAGACGCCTCCCATACTCCATCCAACGATGATGAGCTGGTCACTCTCGCGTACCGAACGATCCCTTTTTTCGATCTCACTGAGCTGCCGCTCAATATACCGCATGTTCACTCGGTAGTGAGCAAAGCTCAGGGGCGCAATGGCGTACGCATTGTATCCTTGCGTAAGATACCAATGCAATACCGGCCCCAGAAGTTCATGACGAAAATTGAAGATGCCACCGATGATGATGACTGTAGGTCCTGTGCGAGGAAACTCGTCATGATACCATCGACGCCAATTCAACTCACGCATGTAGAAACGGCTAATCGGAAACGCCACATCAAGCGCAGACGTGGCGATTCTCATCCCAAGACACATACTTTCAAAAGTAGGCATGATCTACCCTCCTTTAGACCAATGCAAACATTCTATATTAAGCCTACGCCTCACATAGAAGATGTGTCAACTATTGTATAAATATACTAATAATTCTTTATTTCGATTGGATATGTTGGAAAATATGTCTCAATTTGAGAAAGTGAAAAAAATTTAAGTATTTGCTCAGGTGGCTCACGGTCTAGTAAAAATTCAAATGATTTTTTTACTAATTCTTTTACAGAAGATTTTGCATCAATTTTTTTATGGTAAGTATCATCTACTGTAACAGTAAAATCTGTCTCATTATCACCCACAATAACACTTACAAGACATGTGGTTATATTCTCAACAGTGTCCCCTACCTCAACATTAATAGCAGCTATTTGTGACATATTTAAGAACTACACTGACGAATACCATTAATCTGAGTAATTAACTTTTGATAACATTTATCTCCAACTACTTTTTTTGCCTTTGAAGCCATAGCTTTTTCTACATCATAAAACGAAAGTATGTCATTTAATGTTAACATGTCATGAAATTTCTTTTGTACACGAAAAATAGTAACTGGATAAAATTCTAAATGTTGTATCCACTCATTCAAACTATGCTCTTTTGGATACCCCCACCCAGTAAGCCAAATGTCTTTGTGCAGTGAATATTCTTTTGCGTGCTTTGAAAATTTAGCATTATTTATTACCCAAGCACGTGAAAAATTATACTTATTTTTTTTCTTCTTAAAACCTTCTTGTATATCTTCAAATCGCGCACGAACCTGCAATACCTTACCAAGACCAGATAATTTATTAAAATTACGACGCCTCTTGCATTCTACTAGATACCAATCAGTGCCTTTCTTTGCAGAAATATCAACTTCATGAGAAGTACCAGCTCCCTTTATTATTCGCTCCCACTCAGTTTTATAACCATCGCGCTCCATAAGTTTCATGATATAACGCTCAAATATTTTTGGCTCAAGCTCTGAAAGTGCTACGCGTAAATTATAAAGCTGAGCGTGAGGCAAATGACTTTTACATAATATTGTAAATGTTTGATTTCTAATATCCTCTGAGGTAACTTCTCCATGCATCCCTTTTTTTATCAATGGTACAATTTTTTTTGCTTCTACACGTGACAACTCGGATTTCAAAAGAGAACCTAACAATTTTTTGTCAGAAAACTGCTCTCTGCTCCCATCTGATTTTGTAACATAATACCTCGCCATATAACCTAAGTGTACATCAAATTCAAAAAAATATAAAAAATCCAAATGTCACAAATCCTCGCGTACGTGTAGCGAAGCTACAAAGGGCACTTATCCCACTGACAGGAGAAATATGTTTCTCCTCCATTACTATAATATGTCAGTGAGGATTGTGCCAGAAGAGTACATGCGAGTATATCCGGGTGGGGGTATGGATTGTTAAGGACCCAGGGGACGACTTCGGAATGAGTCCCTTGGTCCTTAACAAACTCACGCCGACGTAGTCGGTTAAGTTTCCAGCCTCCCGCTAGGAATAATAAAACCTACTGCCCCATTAGGTCATGAGTATCGGCATCTACATTGCCAGATGTTTCAATATTAAATACATTATCTTCATTAGCGGTATCTGGAGTTACCGAAGGTGTACTTGCGATAACTGCTTCAATTTTTGAAGGAATGTCAGAAAGACTTACAGGCTCACCATTTAAAAAGATGGTTGGAGTCCCCTGTACACCTCTTGCCCTACCTTCAATTATGTCATTTTGTATATCACTTTGATAACTTCTATCTTCTACACATGTACTAAAGACGATACCATCAAGCTCCAATTCTTCAGCATAGGAAAAAAATAAATCTCCTGGCGTACGTTCATTATGCCAATCATCCTGTCTATCAAACAAAGTATCATGATATTCCCAAAACTTACCCTGTTCATTTGCACATTGAGCAGCTTCTGCAGCATCTTGTGCGTTTCTGTGTAGTTGTGAAAGTGGAAAATCGTTATACACAAGTCTTACATCGTTTGGGTATTGAGTAAGTAATGCCTTTATCTGAGGAGCAGCTCCCTTGCAAGCCGGGCATTGAAAATCACTGTATTCTTCTAAAACAACTCTTGCATTGTCAGGGCCAAAAGCAGGATCTCCTTCAGAAAAATTTCCAGTAGTAATTGGGCTTGGGTTATCGTTGTTATCTCCTTCACCTGATGTAAAAAGCCAAATTAATCCACCTATAACAGCAAAAAATATGACCCAATTAATTAATCTTCGAGTTTTTTTCTTTTTATTGCGTGATTCTGCTTCTTTTTCACGAGCCTCTCTTTTAAGAAGGCGTCTTTGACGTTTAGTTAATTGTTGTTCATCTTCCATAATAAATTTTTTTAGTTACACAAAAACCCATTCAACATGGGTGAATTTTATTTTCATTTTAGCCTCCCAAAATAATTTTTAAGAAAGCACTGGTATAACAAATGCAAGGAGAATAAAAATCGTAGTAACGCTTAAAAACGCTCCTATGATTACTCCCTGTATTAATGAACTATTCATATAAATATGGTACTATAAAAAATGACTTTTGCAAATACTAATAAATATTGGAAAAAAAATTGGAAAAGCCAATGTTTTCATCACACGCTCAAAAATGAATACTGGAAGGTACCCCTTTTTTAAGACACCAATTCTACGAGTGCGTTCGACCTTTGG
>CAZKTI010000050.1:0-6012 GCA_964555725.1 uncultured Gammaproteobacteria bacterium
GGAGTTTTAGATGTTAACGAAGCCATTGATTTAATCGGAAAGACGCCACTATTAGAATTTAAAGAACTACCAGAAGAAGATGAGGAAGACGAAGAGGGTAGTATTGAGGAAAACGCAAGAAAACGCGCAGAAAATATTTTAGAAGAAGTACTCGCTGAAGGTGCTGACTTTGAAGAAATTGCAAGACGTGCATCAGAAGACCCCGGAAGCGCAGAAGCAGGAGGAGTACTGGGATTTAAAGGGCGAGGGGCCATGTTGCCAGAATATGAAAAAGCAATATTTGATGATCTTGATGTGGGTGAGATTTCAAAAGAATTAGTACAGTCAGACTACGGATTCCATATCATAGAGAAGCTTGAAGAACGTACCATTCCTCCAGATGCAGTTGAAGTTAACTCAAGACATATACTTATTAGCACAGGAAACACAGAAGCAAATCTAAACTGGATTAATACAGAGCTTTCAGGAAAGCATGTAAATGATGCACAGGTATCTCGTGACCAGCAGTCAACTGAGATTTCAGTAACACTATATTTCAATAATGAGGGAAAAGATATTTTTGAAGAACTAACTGAAAGAAACGTTGGAGAGCCAGTCGCAATATTTCTTGACGGAAACATCATAAGTGCGCCAACAGTACAACAAGTAATTGTTGGCGGTCAAGCTGCAATAACCGGCAATTTTTCCCTAGAGGAAGGTCAGGAGCTTGCAAGAAATATTAGAGCAGGAGCTTTACCTGTACCTATTAATCTCGTTTCACAGCAAACTATTGGTCCTACTCTTGGTGCCGAATCAATAGAGTCAAGCCTTACTGCAGGAATGTGGGGGCTCCTTGCAGTAATGATATTCATGATACTGTATTATAGATTACCAGGTGTATTAGCTGCAATTTCTCTTATTTTTTATGGAATTTTGGTATTAGCAATATTTAAAGTAGCAGCTATTACACTAACCCTTGCTGGAATAGCTGGATTTATTTTATCTATTGGCATGGCTGTAGATGCAAATGTTTTAGTATTTTCTAGACTTTCTGAGGAGCTCCATTTTGGAAAACCCTTAGAATCTGCGATTGATGATGCTTTTGAACGCGCGTGGCCATCTATTAGGGACGGTAATGTTTCAACGCTTATTACATGTGTAATTTTGTTTCAATTTTCTACTAGCTTAGTTCAAGGATTTGCAGTTACGCTAGGAATCGGTGTATTAATTAGCATGTTTTCTGCACTGGTTGTAACAAAAAGATTGCTCCGCGCAATTGCAAGTTTTCAAACTCTTACACGAACATCTCTTTATAAAGTAAAATAATATGTTTTCAGTAACAACCACAAAAAAATATTGGCTAAGCATTTCAGGCGTAATTATTATTGCAAGTTTGATTCTGTACCTAACAATAGGACTTGCGCTCGGTATTGATTTCACTGGAGGAAGTCTTTCAGAATTACGCTTTACTGATGGTATAAGAACACATGAGCAGATTAAAGGGACATACGAAGCAGTGCTAGGAGAAACACCACTAATACAAGATACAGATAATGGCGTTTTGGTACGCACAAAAACATTAACAGAGTCTGAACACCAAGAAGTATTTACAAAATTGCTAGAAGTTGAAGGTGGAAACATAGAAGAGTTGAGATTTGAATCAATTGGACCATCAATTGGTGAAGAATTAAAGCAAAAATCTATAAAGGCACTGATATTTGTATTAATAGCTATCGTTCTCTATGTTGCATGGGCATTTAGGCATGTATCAAAACCTGTAGCCTCATGGAAATATGGATTTATTGCTATTAGCGTTTTGTTTCATGATGTTGTTATTGTTGTAGGGATATATGTTTTACTTGGAAAATTCTTTGGCATAGAAGTAGACGCACCATTCATTGCGGCTCTTCTCACAGTTCTTGGATATAGCGTTAATGACACTATTGTAATATTTGATAGAGTAAGAGAAAATCTTCACGAGCCTGGAAGAACATTTGATGAAACAGTTGATGCTAGCGTTCGGCAATCTTTCACAAGATCTATAAACACTTCAGCAACCACACTTCTTGTATTGCTTTCAATACTATTCTTCGGAGGAGAGAGTGTGCAGTCATTTGTGCTAGCGTTAGTCATAGGTGTTGTCATTGGTACATATTCCAGTTTGTTTTTAGCGAGTCCGTTACTTACCCTCGCCCAAGGAAAACACAGAAGATAGTTAAGAGCTTCCAGAACAGCAAACCTTACAACGGGCAAAGCCCGCTTGCCAGTTTGCTTTTTTCTTCAATTTTTTATTTTTTTTCGACACTCATTCGACATACATATTGTACGTCTCATTGCGTTTCTCAAGAAGAAAATACAAACTTAATAGAAATCTGAAAGTCCTTTGAACCTTTTTTATAAGAAAATGCGAATTGTCTAGAACTATGAAATTCCTATTAATAACCTAAAATTGACGTTTTCCTGTATATTTTATAGTTTTCCACAGTGGGTTGACGAAAATAAATGTTTATGATATATTATACGCATTATGTCAAATGGCGATTCAATTCTAGATAAAATAATTACTCAGCAAAGAGATACAGACCTTGCTTCTTTTAACCCGTTAGAGGTTAAAAAGGAGCTATTTTCTCATCTTAAATCTCGTGAAGAAGATGTTTTAACAAAACGCTTTGGACTTAACGGCACAAAAAAGATGACATTAGAGGAAATAGGAAAGTCATACCACGTAACACGTGAACGCATACGACAAATCGAAATTTTTGCAATTAAAAAATTACTACAAGTTATTAAAAAAGATGATCACTTAGCATCATCTCACCAAGCTGTTCGTCATATATTACAACAGAGCGGGGGCATCAAAGAACAGGAAGACCTATTAAACGAACTAGTAGAATACGTAAAAAAAGACACTTCACAAGCCCTATCTGATACAGATAAGCAGGCACTTAAAAACTTTTTTGTGTTTGCTACCAACCATTTGTGGAGTGAAATGTTTGAAAAAATTAATGACTCAGACGACTATCATATAGGATGGCGTCTTTCAGGCACTTCACTTAGTGCACTTAACGAGCTAGTTGATATGGTAGTGCAAATTATTAATGAAAAAAAAGATCCTGTAAAATCTAAAAAGTTAGTAAAAATTTTAACTGGCAAAGAAAAGTGGAATGAGTATTCAAGTAAAAATGTAGGACAGATTCCTTCTGAAATTGAGAGAATTATTGACCAGCTTCGTGTGAGTAAAAAAATTGGAGAGAATAAGTTTAACGAATGGGGCATGGCAACAGCAACCATGATTCATCCAAAACGCATGACAGATAAAATATTCTTAGTGCTAAAACACCATGGTAAACCATTGCATTTTAGAGATATAACAAATCTAATAAATGAAACAAACTTTGATTACAAAAAAGCATATCCGCCAACTATTCATAACGAGTTAATTTTAGATAAACGATACGTTCTAATTGGAAGAGGAATATATGCTCTTGCTGAATGGGGGTATTTCCCAGGGACTGTTGCAGATGTTATTACACGAATCATAACTGAAAACAAAGAGCCATCTCAGAAAGAAGAGATAATAAAGAAAGTAAAAAAACAGAGACAGGTAAATCAAACAACAATCAATCTTGCACTAACAAATAAGAAAAAATTCACCAAAGAAAAAGGTGGATATTATTCCTTGAATCGAGAATAAATGAGCTTTGCGGAGGTATTGGTAATAGGTGGTACAAATCCTATAAAAGCTGGGTGGATTTTATTGACAGAATTTTACCTTTGGATACCATTTCTGCCAATCTTTTTATTTGGGTTATACCAGGCATGGATGTTTAGCAGATGGGGAAAATGGATTGGCGCGCTTGAACATTGCATTCTAACAATAGATGTTCCGCTAAATAATGAAGAAGGACCTCTTGCAGTAGAGAATTTTTTTGCACAACTTGCAGGAGGGCATGGAAACATAACTAAATGGCATAGGTATTATCACGGAAAATTACAGTCTTTTTTTACATTTGAAATTGTTAGTATTGGTGGGAATACACAATTTTTAGTACATACAGAAAGAAAGTTTAGAGATCTTATTGAAGCATCAGTGTACGCACAGTATCCTGACGCTGAAATCACCGAAGTGGAAGATTATGTCGACAACGTTCCTGAGGTATTTCCTAACGACACACATAGATTATGGGGAGTGGAGTTTACACTTTCAGATAATTATTGCTACCCTATTAAATCATACGCAGATTTTGAACATTCATTATCGCAAGAGTTTAAAGACCCAATGTCAGCAATGATGGAAGTAATGGGTTCTATTAAACCAAATGAACAAATATGGTATCAATTAACCGTTACACCAATAGACCACAATACATGGAGAGGTCCATGCAAAGATTTGTTAAATGAAATGTCAGGTAAAAAAGTTAGTAATAAAAAAAGTGGGATTTTTGGTTTTATTGGCGGGTTATTTAATGAGCCAAATAATTCGGTACAAGAAATCATTCGCCAGGTAACCGCATCAGGAGATGTCGAAAACAGTCAGCCTACAAAAGCGACTATTGGGGAAGATGGCATCCCATTCAAAATATATTCACCAATAGATGTAGATACTATGAAATCAATAAGTAAAAAGATTTCAAAAATTGCATTTGATGTAAAAATGAGATTAATATATATAGCACCTCATGAGGACTTTCAAGTTTCACGTGTAGTGAATCCATTTATAGGAGCTGTTAAACAATTTACAGAACTAAATGCAAATTCAATTAAGCCAACTATTCGTATTACGGCAACGCGTGCAAGCTATATGTTTGTGAAAACTCGTATTGCGTATAAAACAAGACGAATATTAAGGGCATATAGAGCAAGAAGTAATTATAGAGGATTAAACCCTATGAAATTAAATATTGAAGAACTTGCTACAATTTGGCACTTCCCAACTATTTTTGTAAAAACATCAACAGTCCAATCAACTGCAAGCAAAAAGTATGATGCTCCGATCAATGTTCCCTATGAGCAGAGAAAAGCAGAAACTGTTATGCATTCCGAGGAAAAAGACACGGAAGCTGAAGAGGTAGTTGAAAAAACAGTAGATGGAAAGATAGAGCCCCCTACAAATTTACCAGCCTAAATAATATGGAAGAAAATAAAGAAAATCTAAAAGAAGATGATGTAACATGTTTCGCACAAACAAATTTTAGAAACGTGCAGAATCGCTTTGGTATTAAGCGTGGGGATCGAAGACGCCATGTGTATTTAGTTGGTAAGACTGGTATGGGAAAATCCACCTGCATGGAAAATATGATAATTTCAGATATAAACGCAGGAAATGGAGTATGTTTAGTTGATCCCCATGGGGATTTTGCAGAAAAGTTATTGCATCACATACCGAAACATCGCACAAACGACGTTGTCTATTTTAATCCAGGAGATCTTGAACACCCCGTTGCTTTTAATGTACTAGAAGTTGGTGACCCCGCAACAAAACATTTAGTAGCATCAGGACTAATTGGAATATTTAAAAAATTATGGGCAGATTCGTGGGGACCTCGATTAGAGTATGTTTTAAGAAATGCAATTCTTGCACTTATGGATACCCCAGATACTACACTATTGGGTACACTAAGAATTCTTACTGACAAGGAATACCGAAAAAAAATTATTGCAAACATTAAAGACCCAGTTGTAAAAGCATTTTGGGTAGAAGAGTATTCAAAATATCCAGATAGATTCCAAGCAGAAGCAATAGCGCCAATTCAAAATAAAGTCGGACAATTTTTATCAACAGCACTTATTAGAAATATAGTCGGTCAAGTAAAGTCTACCATTAACTTAAGAGACATTATGGACAATAAGAAAATCCTCATAATGAATCTTTCAAAAGGGAGAGTAGGAGAAGACGCTTCAATGCTATTAGGCGCCATGATGATTACAAAGATACAAATGACAGCAATGGAACGCATTGATACGCCTGAGGAAGAAAGGGAAGACTTTTATTTATATGTTGATGAATTTCAAAATTTTGCAACCGATAGTTTT
>CAZKTI010000051.1:0-5828 GCA_964555725.1 uncultured Gammaproteobacteria bacterium
TTGTTGCCGCACCATTTACCAGAGTTCTCATGAATACATTATATTTATCTACATTAACTAAATCGAATTCTGAAAAAGTTGGCTCAAATTGTTTTGCCATGGTTTCAGCATCTTCTACTCCAATTCTAAAGCTTAAAATGCTCCCCACATTTCCAAGTACTGCGTCTTTAATAGAACTATTTCCATTTTCTACAAGTTGACCTAAGTATTGATGTGCCATGGTTAAACCTAGTTTATACTTTCTTGCTTCAGATAGAATAGTTGAAATACTGTCTGTGGTGTAATTTTGGAATTCATCTATGTATAAAAAGAAATCTTTTCTATCTGATTCTTCTAGTTCTGCCCTAGCGAGCGCTGCCATTTGAAGTTTTGAAACAATTATAAGACCTAAGAGATTACTATTTACTTCACCTAATTGACCTTTAGATAAGTTTACTAAAAGTATTTTTCCTTCATTCATTATTTCTTTAAAATTAAATCCTGAGCGGGGTTGGCCAATAATATTTCGCATCATTTGATTTTCTACAAATCTTCCAACTTTTGATATGAGGTATCCTAGCATTTCTGATTTATGGAAGTCAGATGTCTTTGCCATTTCTTGTTCCCAGAATGCGCGTACCATTGGATCCGTAACATTTTTTAATTTGTATTTTTGAAATGCAGTGTCTGTGAAAATTCTTGGGATATCGGTTATGGAGCCAGGGTCAACTTTATCTGCCATTAATGTGAGCATGGCATTTCTCATATTATGTTCGAACATCGGACCTATCATTGATGGGTCAGAAACAATTTTATAGAAAATTTGTATCATTTCCTGAATTGTAAAATCTTGTTCGTGTATGTTGTCTGCTTCAAGCATGTTAAGACCAATAGGACGGTCTATATCTCCTGGGAAAAAATAAACAACATCGTTTTTCCTTTCTGGAGGCACAAGTGCCAATAGATCTTCTACCAGGTCTCCATGTGGGTCAATTACTGCCACTCCTTTTCCGCTTCGTATGTCTTGAGCTGCAAGATTTGTAATGAGATTAGTTTTACCCACGCCCGTCATTCCAATCATATATAGGTGTCTTCTTCTGTCAGCTTCACCAATACGTACTAGCGTTTCTTTCCCACGATATATATTTTTTCCTACAATGATTCCATCTTTAGGTAAATCCACAGGAGATGCAGCTTTTTTGCTTTTGAGCCAGCGAATGTTTGGTGTTTCTGTTGTGGGAAGCGGTAGATGAAACATTGAGGCCGCTTCTTCTGTATTAATTATAAGTTTGTATTTGTTTGAGAATTTTCTAAAAATGTATTGGTCAATTAGTGTATAAGGTTTTTTAATTTTCTGTACATCTAGTTTGTTTCCATATTCATATAGATTGAATTGGCTAAAAGAATTAATAATGTTAGAAAGTACTGATTCACTTCTGGTTGCACTTTCAGTAGAAACAATGATTCGTATGTTTGCATCAAGCCCTGCCTTATTTGCCTTTTGCTCAATACCTTTTACCATTTCTATTTCTTGAGGAGACATTTGGCGTATTGGTTTTACAGGTTCTTGTTCGTATGGATCTTTTTTAGATTTAAATGAATCTGATAAACCTTTTCCAAGTGCCACTGCGCCCTTACCCGCAATAGAGCGTTCTGCTTCTGCGATTGCTTCTTTAACACTTTTTCCTTTTTGCATGATTTCTGCTATTTTCGCTCCGCGTTTGTGCCATCCTCCATCTGCACTTCGAACCATTAATTGAATTGTTGCACCCTCGTTTGATTCTAGTTTTGATAGTGCATTTGTTATTTGGTTAAGAGGGTCATCTTCGAGGGCAGTATATGTTTTTAAAGGGAGTGCATAAGAGCGTGCCAGTCGCATTCGTGCTGCCGTGTTAAAACCTTCTGGTTGAAATATATTGTAGTCTTGAACTATTTCTACTTGCGCTGCGTGAAAAGAGGCCTGTATGTTTTGTTTAATGTGCTCTGTGTATTCTTTTGGACAATTTATATAAAAGAAAATTTCTTTGTTAATTGCTGCAACTTCAAATGAAAAATGATCGTTTCTTTTTTTTGGCATCAAACCCTTATTAACTTTAAGCCCCGCGATACTTTGCATGAACACTTCCATGTGACTAATAGCTTCATTAATTTTTTCTTTTGTCCATTGTTCACGTTTTTCACCCGGACTGTCTTTAGGGACAAAAATACTTAGCGTTTGACGACTGAGTTCAACGTTTGTGATTATGGATTTTCTTTTTCGTTTAAATAAAAAAAGAAGGCCTACTATTATAAGAAGTAACCCTATTAAACTAGCCGCTATTAATAATCCTCCTGGCATATATATTATTAATTTGAAAATAATTCTTGTATGCGTTCAGCTCGATTTCTTGATTCTGTTAATGTGTATGCATTTCCTAGATTAAATTTGGAAAGCCAGTCATAAATAATTTCTACGAGTTCAGTATCAGTGAATAAATGTTCGTTCATACCTTTATATAATCTATCGCGCAGTTCACGTCCGCTATCAATAATGTCTTTTTTTGCCCCATGAGAGAGCCCTTCTAGCTTTTCTCGCAAATCTTCTTGAAGTATTGAACCAATTTCTTCATGTTTATCTATTTTTATTTCAACGGGTTGCTGCTCAGCAGTTTTTGCAGGTGGTTCAATACCCAGCTGTTCCAGAGTCGGGACGCTTACATTTTCAGTATCAGGTGCATGCTCTGTTGGCGTTTCAGAGGCTTCTTTAATTTCTGCCTCAAAATTGCTATCAACTGTTTCTCGTGGGTTTTCTCCAGTATTTTTATTTGACATATGTAGCATATCTATATATTTAACCAAAAAACCGGCCGTCTGTAAACCAGAAAGCCGGTTTTTACTTTAATTATTAGAGTACTTCTATGTCGGTTTGTTCGTCTGCAACTATCGGGTCACCTTCTTCGTAGTTGAATACTTCTGAATCTGGGATAACCACTATTTCGTCCCAAGCTAAATCAAGGCCATTGAAATCATCTTCAGATTCAATATGACGCCTTTTTCTCTTGTCTATGATATAGACTTTTTTGTCACTGAATTTGATTAGAGAACCGTCTGGATAATTAACAGGCGCACCCCATGGAATGCTTGTGAACTCCTCGTCAGTTACCTCTACTACTTCATCAAATGATCTCCCTGTTCTTTTAAAGATGTTGAAGTGGGTGAATACTCTTCTTTTATTTCCATCAACCAACCAAACAGCGCTTGAATTAGGTTGTTTTACAAGTGTGCCGTTTGGATGTTTATCTGTTTCGTTTAGGTCTTCACCATCTGGAATTTCATCTGAATTTTTTTGAGATAATTTTTTTATTCGAGCTTTATTTGCTTTAAATTTGCGGAGTGCTGCTGAGTTTGCGATTTTTCGTTTGAATCCATCTGATACTACGTACATATTTCCATTCGGATCTTCCACTATTTCACCGTCATCTGCACTAGTTTCGAAGTCTACGTCATCTTTATCTACAACTTCGTCTTTGTTGTTATTTCTTTTTCGAATGAGCTGTTTTATCGTTTCTTTTGCTGTACCGATTACTAATACATACGTACCATCTTTATTTGTGGGAATTTCTACACGGATAGTTTTTTCTTTATGAAGCTCTTCTAGGGTTACAGTTTTTTCAAATTGTACATCTTCAGAATTGAATACAACAGTAAAGCTTGTTCCAAGGGGAGCGTCGTTGTTTGCCTTAAGTCTTACAAGTACACCGTCTCTTCCGCCTCGGATAAATGATTGCCATGAGAATCCGTTTTTAGCACGGCGCCTGAGTTTGTCACCTTGTAACTTTTCGAATCTAAGTGTACGTACAGGTGCAATTGCTCCACCTTCACTCATTTTCATGTATCCTTTGAAGTCAACTTTTGGCGCTGCTATAAGATTTGTTTGACAGGGAACAACGTCTGTACACGGTGTATTTTCAATAGGGTCTTTTTTGCCCCACCAAACAGTAGCAAAGTGACCTCTTCTTTTTTCTGGAATTACTTGTACGACAAGTACTTGTCCGTCATCTGAAATAGTTAATATTTCAGGACCATGCAATTGATACCATTCTTTCGCGGTTTTGGTAATTGAACCTTGCGTGGTGTTTACAGAAATTGAAGCACTACTTTTTGCGCTAACTGCTGCTTTTACACCATCCCAATGGGTTGTAATAATACTTGACCAACTTACAGGGTTATCTTTTGTGAGTATAATGTCATTTTGCTCCCATTTTTCTGTTTGTAATAAATGAATGCGTGAATCTGAAGTTGGTGAACCTAAAATTGATCCCTCATAGTTTTTTACAGAATTGTCATCTGAATTTCTTCCTCTAACATATCCCCAACGTGCTCTTATAACCATTCTTAGGGTTGCGTTGTTGTCTACTACGACAAGATCATTAGTCAGTTCATCATTTGTAAGTTCAGTGCCTGTAAGATCGCTTTCTAGAGCAAATACAGGAGTGAATGAAGTAAATGAGAATGCTAGTGTAATAGCTAAAATACCTAATTTTTTTAACATAGTTATTTTTTTATATGATTAATAATTTTATTATATCTTATTTACCGTTTTTTGTTAACGTGGTTTTCAATTAGAAGTTTGTCAGCTTAACCACATAATTAATTATGTAGCTATTTATTTTTTAGATATAGTGATTTGTGGAAATGGTATTTCAATATGTGCTTTATCTAATGCCTTTTTAATGCGTAAATTTAATTCTCGCATTGCATCCCATTGTTTTCCTGGTTTTATCTCGCCTAATATTTTTATAACCACTGCAGAGTCTGCTAATTCATCTAAGCCAATTACTTCTGGAACTTTTATTATGCTATCTTTCCATTTTTCGTCTTCAGCAAATTCTTTTCCAACTTCATTTAATATTTCAAATGCTTTATCGATATCTGCTTCGTATGCGATACCTATATTAAGGTGAATTCGTGACCAAAATTTTGTTTTGTTTAATGTTTTTGTAATTTCGCCATTTGGAATGTGATGTTCTGCTCCATCTAAGTCTCTTAATATTGTCCTTCTTAGATTTACGTCTTGCACAAGCCCTGATGAACCTGCGATTTCAACAACATCTCCTTTTCTGAATTGGTCTTCTATTATAATAAAGAGTCCTGCAATAATATCTCTAACTAGATATTGTCCACCAAATCCGAGTGCAATACCTACTATCCCTGCTCCTGCAATGAGAGGCGCTATGTCTACCCCGAGCTCTGAGAGAATCATTAGGCCGGAAATTACCCAGATAACAATTTTTAATGTTGCATTTGCAACGCTTTCTAATGTTTTTTGTCTTTTTGCAAGTGCTGCTTCTGATTGACGATTATATGTTTTTTTAAGCACCTGATCCATTATATGATGTACTACTGTTTTTAAAATGCGTAGAAAAATAAATGTTCCTATTGCAATTAGAAAAATGCGTATACCACCGCTGAAAAACCAATCTATGATGTTTTCTTTAAAATCCATTTATTTTTTCTCCTTATTAAATCCCAGAGCTAGTGAATTAATACAGTATCGTTTTCCTGTTGTTTTTGGCCCATCATTGAAAATGTGTCCTAAATGCCCACCACATTTTTTACATATTACCTCTAATCTATTTAAACCAGCACCATTATCTTTTTCATAGTTTACCTTGTCAACTTCTGCTCTGTCAAAGCTTGGCCAACCTGAGCCAGAATTATATTTATGTTTTGAAGAAAAGAGTTCCTCGCCGCATGATGCGCAAATATACATACCATTATCATGGTGATCATAGTATTTTCCAGAAAATGCTGGTTCTGTGCCTTTTTCACGCAGAATGTTGTATTGGTCTTGGGTTAAATTTTTATCG
>CAZKTI010000052.1:0-5736 GCA_964555725.1 uncultured Gammaproteobacteria bacterium
AGGTTTTGACAAAGGTAGTAAAGACGGTAAAGGGAAAGGGAAAGGGAAAAGTTCTAAAAATGAGGGTAAAGATTAGAACGACGGTAAAGGTAAAGGTTTCAATTACGATAAAGGAAAAAATGGTAAAGATTCCGACAATGGAAAAAATATATTTATAAAGGGAACAGCGGCAACAAGGGCGAAAAAACATCTTAAAAATGCTGGGGAAGTAATTCATATGGGGCTTGATTCTTGTTCTGAAAAACTAGATGGCTTATATAGTAATCTTGAACCCCGCTATTTGGAAGGGCTTGATTCTTGTGCCGGTGACAACTGTTATGTAAAAGAAGTATTTTGTTCTGAAAATATAGACTCCAGAGAATTTATTAAATGTCCCAATGGTTGTAATGATGGAGCTTGTATTAAATAATCTCCTCTATATTAGTTCGAACGTCCTCTACTAACCCGCTTTTTTTAATCATCCCGTTATGGGATGTTTTTTGATACGAAAAAACCCATCAAAGAATTATTCTCTAATGGGCTCGACCCAGGGGCTAAGCCCCCGGGGGTGACATGTGCTCTTCATCAGAGCTCAAGAAGGTCGGCGATGATGTTCCCAGTCTCTACGCTGAATGCGAATTGAGGCCCAAGAACATTCTCAGAACCGTGGAGCTTCTTCGCTTCCTCCAACTCCCGGACTGCGTCAGCGCGGCGTTGCTCCAATCGATGCATCAGATGCCCATGCTCACTTTCGAACCATCGAACAACTTCAGCACGATCGGCCACGCACTCCGCGAGGAGATTCTCACGTGTTACAGCAATTCGTGCTGTAAAGCTCTTACGTAGAAACATCCAACCAGCGGACATTTTTCACACCTCTGATACTCATGCCTCGCATTATGCGGGGCAAGAAACAAAGGTCGAAATACATTAAAAGAACAACCGAGTAATATACATTACTTTACGTAGTTTGTCAAGCCTATTACCTGAACATTGGTTCGAACGTCCTCTACTAACCCGCTTTGACAAAAGTATCCTATCATTGCATAGGATGTTTTTGTTTTATGTTATACTTTTCAAATGATACTGTTTGATAAAAAAGAATTTCATTTTTCTATTAGTGACCTGCCCGCTCTAGTTTCTTACAAAGAAAAAACGGGCGGTTCACAATTCTCTATAGCAATGATAGCCGACCTATACCTACAAGGTGAAAAAGTAATTTTTTATAGTGCTTACTCAATGGCTAAAGATAGCTTTCTTAAACAAGCAAAAGGTAATATTGATGAATCAAAAATAACACTTCTAAATAGTGGGGATCAGAAGGCACTTGAAAACTGCTTAAACAAATATGATGAACATATTTATTTTATCAAAAACTTTGAGCTGTTAAATCGTGACTTACTTAAAAAATGTTTGAAACAAAATAAATTTATACTGTCTGGTAATTTAGACGAATGCTATATCACAGATGAGACGGTGTATCAATCATTTAATTCACAAATCTTTTTTTCTGAACCTAATGTACATTTACCTTATAAAGTGCCGATTCTTAATCAATATCAAGGTTATCTACATCAAGCAGATAATAACGGTTTTCTTGAATTAAAACTATAGTTGATCACTCTTTTCTCTATAACCTCAGTTCAAACCCTTCCAACCAGCTCAAGATTCTGAGCGGGGCAAGCGTCCTTTTTAGGGGTGTTTTTTGATATAATAAATATATGGATGAGTTACCTATTAAAACAATCAATGGCCTTATTTATAACAAAAAGGGCAAGCTACTTTTTCTAAAAGATAAGTATGGAACTTGGGATTTACCAGGAGGAAGATTAGACCAAGGAGAATCTTTTAAAGATTGTTTCAAGCGAGAGACTCAAGAAGAACTTGGAGTTACTGGGCACATTCTTGATATAGAACCTGCTTATAACTGGATAAGTAAAGATATTAAAAATAGACCACGTCAGATGCTATGCTTCAATGCTGCATTAGAGAATTTTAATTTTAAAAAGTCAGATGAATGTGTTGATTACGCTTTCTATAGTAAAGAAGAAATAAAAGATTTAAATATACGTTCACAGACGAAAAAACTTTTAAATTATTTATAATTATAATAATTTCTTATATAAAATCTTGTTTGTATAATTGCTGCTAAACTTTGTATTACAAACATACTTAAGAATAAAACCGTAAATCCAAAATAGTTTACAACTAGCGTTCCTATAAAAACAGCAACACCAACAACAATATAGCTTCCACCATCCTCTAACCCCCATTGAAGACCCTCTTCACCTTTTTGTATAAAACGTGCAAAGAGTGCCTTAAGAGGTGCTGCTAAACATGCAGTACCAAGGGCAAAGACTATTTGTAGAATAAAAAGCTGATTTGGAGTAGAGATTACTAGATATCCTAAGCTCCCTAGTGCAAATAAATAATAGCCAATTACAGTTATTAACTCTCTATTTATTTTATCAGACAGCTTTCCTACGCCTATTATTAAAACTCCTGCGGCTATGCTAAAGATGGATATTGTATAGCCTATATCTAAAATGCTTCCACCTATATCTTGTACAAATACAGCATAGAATGGACCTATGAGATTTGCTCCAAAGTTCGCTAGCAGACTAGCAAGAAGCAGTATCTTATATTCTCTTTTCATTCAAAAAGTATACCGCGCTCATAATCGTAAAAGAAAACCGCCCATCTGTGAAAGCCTGGTTGGTTTTCATGGGCGGTGTGTGCCGAACTTATGGCGTCGGGCTTGCCTTGTTGAATCTAACTCGGAGTAACCCGAGTAGAGAAGTAGATGGCGACGAAGATGCAAACTGCGACGAGCAGAGCAACGTCGATAGCAAGAATCTTGATGCCCCTATCAGGACGTCTTCTGGAACGTTTCAAACGCCTGTACACTTCTTTTACCCTCCTAATCGTCAGTTTATGACGATATAACACTATACACTACTATAAGTAGTTTGTCAAGCCTATTACCCTTATCTCAGTTCGAACGTCCTCTACTAACCCGCTTTGACAAAACCATCCTATCATTGCATAGGATGTTTTTGTTTTTAGTGATATAATTTCTAAATGGAAATATTATTTTTAGTAGCAATAGTTTTTGGGATAAAGATATTTTTTAGCTTTAATGAAGTTAAAGATGTTCCAGAAACTCCTACTACAGAATTAGAAAAAGACGAGAAGGTAAAAAACATCTATGTTCATACTGCTGGTCACTCAGTTCGTTTATCCTGGGAGTGGGGTTATATTTATGAAACAGATAAACGATATATTTATGAGGGTAAAAAATATGGGAAAGAACAAAAATATTCCATTTGGTTTAATGATATTAAAAAGGAAAGTGACTTTCCTTGGAAAGTTGATAGACCAATAGTAAGAGCTCAATGGAAAAGAATTAAAACTAAATCAGGAAAAGAGTTTATATATAATATCTATCTATATAAAGATATGATAAATACTTCTCGTAATGTAAAAAATCCTCACAAGGCATTTCTTTATATTATGATTCCCATTGCTATAGCCCTTTTGGCATTTTTATATTTTTATTTCTCTCAAAACTAGTTCGAACATCCTCTACTAACCCGCTCCAATAAAAGAACCCCTATTCATGAGGGGCTTTTTTATACTAGTAATAGTAGTTTGTACTAAATTGACATTAAATATATATTTTGATAATCTCTAACGTTCTTTAACAATTGAATGGAGAGAGATGTGTCATCGGAGCAACCGCCTGAAGAACTTCTAGAGCTTAATCTTGAAGAACTTCTAGAGCTTGAAAAATTTCGAGGTCTAGATGATTCGGCGAGAGAATTGCTGATCATAGAAAAGAATGAGGCTCAGCTCAATGCTAAGCATATGCTCAATCTTAGAATCGGGTCGCTAGTTTTCTTCATCACCATACTAGGTGCTGTAATTGCAT
This sequence comes from uncultured Gammaproteobacteria bacterium, assembly GCA_964555725.1. GTDB lineage: Bacteria > Patescibacteriota > Patescibacteriia > CAZKTI01 > CAZKTI01 > CAZKTI01. The sequence goes on from CAZKTI010000052.1 coordinate 3,911, forward strand.
ATCGTGCTGGAACAATGGATACAACGAATATTGGGTATGTAATACAACTCCTGAAAAATGGTTGAGATGGGTACTGATACTATTTGTGTTTATTATACAAGGCGCACTTTTCATCGTGCAACAAAACTTAGAGCACCGATACGATTCTGCATGGCAATACGCCAAAGGACTTGAAAAGGCTCTAGCTATAAAAAATGGACTTCAAAAAAGACTTGAAGATACAAAATTTCCTGTTGTTTCTTTCAGAAAAATGGTTGTAATTTTTTGGGTTCTGCTGTATACAGGATCAGTTGGCCTTGCTATAGTGAATTCAGTACAATTGTCGCATGCTTCAAACATCAACGTAGAGATGGGATGCCAAAATGAAATCAACGCCGAACACTAAGCCTAGCGACCTGCTCATCAAATGGGTAATTCCAGGATCTGGAATTGCCATCACACTGTTATTTCTTTACAGTCTTAGCCTCCCGTGGTGAACCATCGCCTCAAGCAAGCCCTACTTAACACAGTACGGCTTTTTTCTTTATTATTTAAAATAACAAATAAACTCAAAAGTAATATAAATCCAATCCGTATTTTGAAATTTCTATCAAAAACTTATTTTAAAACTTAACCGCTGTTGATATTATTTTCCCGATTCTTGACATACTCTTCTTCTAATTTTTTTCCTTTTTCTTTAACCTCTTTTTCAAGACTGACAACCCTCTTTCTTTCCGCACGAATATGTTTTGCTTTTTTCAATACCTTTGGAACCACTGCGACTAGACCAAAAACGAGTCCTACTGCAAAAAATAAAAGAAGCAGTAAGGATAACGGCCATTCGAGCTCCCATATAAATGCTTTAAAAATAACGGGGTCTGCATTTTGTCCCGCAACTACAATAGTCACGATTAAAAGAATGATTACAATAATTAATGATGTCATAAGTAATATTGTACACTACTCTCTTTAAATAAAAAAGCTCCTTTCGTATTTTGAGAGAAGCTTAAATTTTCAACTCTTGTTTGATTATTTCAAATACTTTGGGGCATTCGGAAAAAGCCGCATGCGCCATCATACCACCATCAGAAATATCTTTATCAATAATATAGTTATGTGCTTGTGGAAACACTTCCTTTGCTCCTAAAGGACACAGCCAGTCGGTTTTTGCTGATATTGTAACTACGCGTTCTTGATAGTGTCTTGCTCTACGAATAGTGCCTCTTTTCAAGCGGATGCGGTACTATTCCCAATCTACGATAGAGACGAAGCTTACGTGAAGAAATGCCAAGCTCAAATGCTGCCTTTATCGCAAATACCTTTTGTAGATGAGGTAATTTCGGAAGAAGCGTCAACGCTTCAATGGCACCGGTACTATGACCAAACGCTACGTCTATTTAACCAACTTCAGAAAGTACTTCCGCGATTTGTTTTTTAAACTGACGCACTGGTCTAGTAATTTGCTTCAAGGGGGAATATCCTCGATTCAAAAAAATGGTGGATACCCCATCTTGCGTAAATTATGCCTGAATAACCCATAGAAAGCTTCGGGTCCTAGCCATCCAGATAAAATTAATGCGGTTCCGTGAAAATCTTTTTTTCATCTTCCATCATATAGTACGCTGCATCTGGTATTGATGACAAAACAGCACGTACCTCACTCAAGAAAATAGACGACATGATTCCACTCCTTTACAAGGAACGTCAAACCTCTATTTTTGATCTAAAAAGAACAATAAATGCTCTATAGTAAGTATAGTACTTTAGGTTCTAGTGTAAACCCGGCGCTATTTTATAGTAATAATTTAGTGACGTGTAAAGATTGCAAAGCCTAATATGCTATGATA
>CAZKTI010000053.1:0-5710 GCA_964555725.1 uncultured Gammaproteobacteria bacterium
AAAAGTATACCTATATGGAAATATGCAGTGATTATATTGCAGTGGGCGTTTTTTCCTATTGCCATGGTCTTTTTTGGTTCGATTCCTGCAACTGACGCACAGACACGTTTAATGCTAGGAAAGTATTTAGGATTTAGAGTAACACAAAAAAAACGAGCATGATTCTTTCAATAGTCATTGTAAATTATAAGTACAAAGGAAGTATTAAAGAAATGCTTAAATATTTTAAAAAAAATCCTTTATCTACCTCATTTGAAATACACGTAGTAGACAATAATTCTAAAGATGGAATTAAATCTATGCTAAAAAAAGATTTTCCAGATGTTTTATTTCATCCTTTACAGAAAAATATTGGCTTTGGAAAAGCAAATAATATTGCATTAGAAAAAGTAAAAGGGGAGTTTGTATTACTTTTAAATCCTGACATTATTACAACTAGTGCATCTATAGAAACCCTCTTATCATTTATGCAAAAAAATAAGCATGTTGGTATAGCTGCTCCCAGACTTGTAAACCCTGATAGCTCTATACAGCATACGTGTTACAGGTTTCCTACATTTTTTACTCCAATATACAGAAGAACTTTTTTAGGGAAAACAAAAAAAGGAAAGAAAGACCGTATGCGTTATTTAATGTTGGATAAGAGCCATTCTTTAACAGAGCCAGTTGATTGGGTTCAGGGTTCAGCAATGATAATTCGTAAAAGTCATTTAAACAAGGTAGGGATGTTTGATAAAAGATTTTTTATGTACATGGAAGATGTGGATTTATGTAGACGTTTTTGGGAGCAAAATTTTCCAGTCTATTATGTTGCTGAGTCTGAAATGGTGCATTACCATAAACGCGCATCAGCAGAAGATGCTGGAGTGAAAATTCTTTTTAATACATTACTTAGAAATCACATTGCTAGTTTTTTACGTTATATGTTCAAATATAAAAATAAAAAATTGCCTAAAATCATTGACAAAGTAGGTGTTGTAAAGTAACGTTATTTCACTATATGGCTTTGTTAAATCAAAAAATAGGAATCGACCTAGGCACAACATACACGCTCGTTCACCTTCCTAAAAAAGGTATTATTATTAACGAGCCTTCTGTTGTAGCTGTCTCTACTGTAGATAATAAAATACTTGCTGTTGGAGATGAGGCAAAGGAGATGCTAGGAAGAACTCCTGAAACAATAGTTGCTTTAAGACCTTTAAAAGATGGTGTCATTGCCGATTATTCAACAACAGAAGCTATGCTTCGTTATTTTATAGGAAAAGCACTTGGTACTGTTAGGTTTTTTAGACCTGAAGTAATGGTTGCGGTCCCAGCTGGCATTACTTCAACAGAAAAAAGAGCTGTAATAGATGCTACACTTGCTGCTGGCGCAAAGGCCGCATATATAATTACCGAACCCATTGCTGCAGCAATAGGAGCCGATATTCCTATTGGCGGTGCTTCTGGTCATATGGTAGTAGATATTGGAGGTGGGACTGCAGAAATGGCAGTTATTTCACTTGGCGGCGTTGTTGCAAGTGAATCTATAAGAATTGGAGGGACAAAATTTGATAATGCTATTATGGATTATATTAGAAAAAAATATAATCTAGCAATTGGTGAACGTATGGCAGAAGAAATTAAAATCGACATAGGATCTGCATTATTTTTAGAAAAAAAACTTACAAAAGAAATCCGCGGCAGGGACATGATAAATGGTTTGCCAAAAACCATCACCGTTTCATCTAATGATGTAACTGAGGCAATACAAGGCGAGCTAGAAGGTATTGTGGCAACTATAAAAACTGTTCTTCATGAAACTCCCCCAGAATTATCTGCTGACATTATTGAGAAGGGCATGATACTTACTGGAGGAAGCAGTCTTTTAAGAAATATTGATGAATTATTTACACGAGCTACTGGAGTACAAGCTTTTGTTGCGGATGAAGCTCTTCTATGCGTTGCTAAAGGGACAGGTATTGCTTTAGAAAATCTTGAAGTCTACAAAAAAAGTATTCTCGCAACACGGTAATATGATTATAGGCATAGATGCCTCTCCGTTAATAAGAAGTGAGTACACAGGTACTGAATGGTATTGTTATTTTATTTTACTTTCTCTTTCAAAATTACCAGATGCAGAAAAACATACTTGGATACTTTATGTGCCGCATGAGAAATTTTCACAAAAATTAGAACTACCATCAAATTGGAAAGTAAAAAAATTATCATGGCCATTAATGAGTGGCTGGCTAAGAGGTAGGCTAACTTTAGAGATGCTCATAAGCCCAGTAGATATTTTTTTTGCACCTGCAAATATTCTTCCTTATTTTACCCCCGAAAGAACCTTTACAACCATCCATGATGTTGGATTTGTTAAAAATTCAGAGTTGTATTCAATGAAAGAATATAATACCCTAATCACTTCTTTTAAACGTGCATTAAAAAAAGCAAAAACAATTATAACTATATCTCAATTTTCTAAGCAAGAAATACATTCGTTTCATCCTAATGCAAATGTAAGTATTACGATGTTAAATAGAAAAGAAAGTAAAAATACGAAGGAAATATTGCCTCAAATTTTCAATAAACCGTATATTGTGTTTTTGGGACGTATTACACCAAAGAAAAATCTTACTTTATTACTTGATGCATGGATTAATTTAAAAAAAGATAAAAAGTTTACTCAATATTCATGTTATGTAGTTGGGAGAATTGATTCTTCCAACGTTTCACTTCTAGAAAAACTTTCTAACCAAAAGAAACATGACTTTTATTATGTTCCTTGGATTTCAGAAAAATATTCCTATACTTTATTAAAAGAAGCAAGTGCTTTTATTTTTCCAACATTGTATGAAGGTTTTGGTATGCCACTCTTAGAGGCTCAAGATGCTCAAGTTCCTGTGGTATGTTCAAATATTTCGGTTAATCATGAGATAGCAGGAAAAGGTGCTGTATATTTTGATTTACAAAATCCAATAGATCTTACAGATAAAATTAGGGCAGTACTTACCGATTCACATTTGAGAAATTCAATCATAGAGGCAGGAAATTCAAACTTAAAACGATATTCCTGGAACAAGACTGCAGAGCTTACAATCAACATATTACTCTCTTAAAACCCCCTTGATTTTAAAGAGCCTTTTAGGTATAGTTCAAAGACTATAAAACTTTTAATTATGGATATTTCAACTTTTTTTTATAAAAATATACTAGATTTCTTTGTTACAGGGATTAATAATAACTCGCTATCTGGTTCATATATAATTTCTGGACCAGTTGGCATGGGTAAGCGTGATTTGGTAAAAACTATTATTAACAAACTTGGCAGCAGTGAGGATAATATTTTAGATGTTCACTTTATCTCACAAGACGATGAAAAGGACGAGATCTCTATAGAACAGGTACGTGACTTAACCCATACTCTATACACAAGCAGTGTTTCTTCAAATTATAAAATTGTATGTATTAATGCCGCTGAAACGTTAACAGTACAAGCGGGAAACGCACTTCTTAAAATTTTAGAAGAACCTCCACAAAAAACAATTTTTTTATTGATAGATGATAATACCAGACCCATGCTTTTAACTATTAAAAGTAGGAGTATACATTTCAATATTAGTAATGTTATGGATAAACAATTGAAAAAATTTTTAGAAAAAAATAACGATGTGAATGATGTCGATTCTGTACTTATGCTAGCAAAAGGAAGACCGGCAATTGCGCTTAAGCTCATTTCTGAGCCACAGGCATTTGATGAAACGATAAAATTATATAAAAGAACATGTGATGCACTTCTTTCAGAAACTTTTTCATATGAAGCTTACATTGAACTTGCAAATCCAAAAGAAATTAAAAGAGATACTCCTTTTCTTCAGAAACAAAAAAGAGTTCAGGAATTGCTTGAAACCATGAAATTAATTTTACATGAAGCCATTAAAGTTAAGACTGGACGCTTTTCTACTCTTAGTCTTTTACAAAAAGAAAATAAAGCACAGTCAATATCTATGAATGTGATTATGGAAAAATTGAATACTATATATGACGCAAAAACATATCTAAATAGACGAGTGCCTGGTAATTTAGTTTTAGATTATATTCTTTTAAATACAAAATCGTATGCAATATATTAAACTAGTTTTATTAGGAATTTTTCTAACCGGATGCTCACTTTTAGGTGGTAGTAATAATATTTCAAACGAAATAGATGGGGGGATTTACAGGAGTGTTGATGGGGGTAATACATGGGAACATAAAATTTCTATTCCTACTACTTCTGAGGTAAAACCTACCATTGGAAGAATTGATATCGTTAGCATTACTCCTGACCCACAAGATAGGTTAGCGCTTTATTTGTCTACTCGTAGAAATGGAATTTATTATACTTATAGCGCAGCAAACAGTTGGATAAAAGCCCCAGTTGCTGAACAAAGTTCAATTACTGATATTGCAGTTGATCCACAAAGTAAATGCCGTATTTATGCATCTACAGGAAACCAGATATTACGTTCAAATGATTGTTCACGTACATGGGATGGGACATACATACTAAACGATCCAAATAGAGTAATAACCGCAATAGATATCGCATCATTTAATACAGCGGTTATGTATGCGGGGGATGCTTCTGGGTCTGTATTTAAGAGCGTTGACTTTGGAAATAGCTGGAAAACTGTTGCAAGATTTAATAATCATATAATGCACATTCTTGTAGATCCTAATGCGAGCGATGTTATCTATGTAGCAACTCAATCTAAGGGACTTAGAAAGTCAATTGATGCTGGAGAAAGTTGGATTGACTTAAAAGATTCTTTAAAAGAATTTAAAAGATCCACCTCTTTTAGAAGACTAATATTTGATCCAAATTCTCCTGATTCTCTATTATATGCCTCTCAGTATGGAATACTTAAAACTAACAACGGTGGTTCGTCGTGGACTTCTATTCCTTTATTGACTGATGAGCGAGAAGCAGATATATTCGGTATTGCAGTTCATCCTCAGAATTCCGATATTATTTATTATTCAACATTAACAACATTGTTTAAGACAGTTGATGGGGGAGAAACATGGGCAACACAGCCACTCCCAACAAAGAGGATACCTACAAGTATTCATATTGACCCGGTTGAACCGAATGTTATTTATATGTCGGTTTCGAATCCATTGAAGTAACTATGTCCGATTTTATTACAGAACATAAAAGCGAATTTCAAAAAGGAATTTCCTTTCTACAAAAGGAACTTTCTCTTATGCAGGCTGGAAGAGCCAATTCTTCTATGATAGAAGATGTGTCTATAAATGTTTATGACAGTACAATGAAACTCCAGGAATTAGCTACAATAACATCACCAGAACCACGTTCACTTTTTGTTGAGCCATGGGACAAATCAATTATAAAAGAAATAATTTCAGGATTACAAGCCGCAAATTTAGATATGCAAGTTATTGGTGATGCCTCTAATGTTCGTTTAACAGTTCCGCAAATAACTGAAGAGTCTCGGGTAAAAATAGTAAAAAATATAAATGAGAAAGTAGAAAAAGCAAAAGTTTCTATAAGACAAGTTAGAGATAAAGTAAAAGAAGAGATACAAGATGCAGAAAAAAATAAAGAAATATCAGAAGATGAAAAATTTTCATTATTAAAAGAGCTTGACGAACTTACAAAATCATTCGTTGAAGATGCAGAAGAAAAAGGAACTAAAAAACGTGACACAATAATGACATTATAATA
>CAZKTI010000054.1:0-5623 GCA_964555725.1 uncultured Gammaproteobacteria bacterium
GTCAGGAGGTAAAGGCGGACAAGGGGTAAACACAACATATTCTGCGGTAAGAATAACTCATATTCCTACAGGACTAGTTGTAAGCTGCCAAGATGAGCGCTCACAAGTACAAAACAAGCTAAAAGCAATGAAAGTACTGCGTTCCCGATTACTTGCAAAAATTACAGAAGAAAAGCAATCAGAATTAGCAGAAGACAGAAAATCCCAAGTAGGCACAGGTGACCGCTCTGAAAAAATAAGAACCTACAACTTTCCACAAGATAGAATAACAGACCATCGCCTAAAACAAAATTGGCACGGAATAGAAAAAATATTAAATGGGGATATTAATCCAATAATTGAAGCATTAAAAAAAGCTACAAATTCATAATATGAATAAAGAATTTAACCAACTAATTAAAAAAGCATCTTTTTCAGTCTCCCCTATTTCAGAAACACCATTACTAGATGCAGAAATTCTTCTTGCACACTCTCTTGGCACTACTCGTGAGCAACTAATATTGCGTCCCCCAGTAAATATAGAAAAAGAAACACTTGCACTTTTTTCTCATTTAATTCAAAAAAGAAGTTCTGGAATTCCTATTGCTTATTTAACAGGTAAAAAAAATTTCTATGAAAACGATTTTACTGTAAATAAACATGTACTAATCCCTAGACCGGAAACAGAACTAATTGCAGAAATAGGTATTGAGCTTGTAATTTCTCACGAAAAACCAGTGGTACTTGATGTAGGCACTGGCTCAGGGTGCATTCCTATATCCATTGCAAAATACGCACCTCATGGAAAATTTATCGCGACAGACATTTCAACAAATGCACTTGCAGTAGCAAGATTAAATGCTGAACGCGAAGAGTTGGACGATATAATTACATTTCTAGAAAGTAGTCTCATGAAAGATATTCCAAAAATGCATTTCACTCTAATAACTGCAAATCTCCCATATCTACCTACTCATGATGCTAAAACGGTTTCTAAACTATACAGTGAGCCATTTGAAGCCTTAAACGGCGGCTTTTTTGGCTACGAATTATATCAAAAATTATTCAAGGAGTTACAGGTGCATACATTCGACCACATGCTACTAGAGGCAGATCCGAGACATATTAAACAGTTGAAGCAAGTGGCAATTGACCACATTCCAAATATAAAAATAAAAACAACAAAAGACCTAGCAGGCCTTAACCGGATACTTCACATCAAAAAGAAAAATTAATTATTTTAGCCCTTTAAGCATGATCGCATCTTTTATCATAGATGAAGCTGTTGGTCCTGCTCCGGCTCCCTGACCGCTTAATTTATAAGTACCGTCGTTGCCAAATTTTCCTTCATATATAATAACAGCATTGTTTACACCGCTTGGCACCAATTCAGTATATAGTGGGCTATCGCCTATATTCTTAAAACCTCCTGAAATATTCCAATCGTTAAAGGTATGATTAAATCCACCTATAATTTCTTGCTTTTCATTTTTTTCTCTAGTAATAGAAACTATATACCTCATTTTATTGGATTTCTTGATTAACTGGTTTAATGTTTTTTCTGTAATTTTATTAATTTTTATATCCTTTGCTCTTAATTTCTTCTTTGTAACATTTGCAAAATTAAAAAGAATTGCTGTTTTCATAGGTATGTCCCCAACTGCTTCTTTATTGATAACTTCAAGAGAATTTTTACTTCCTGGTTCTACATATCCTAATCTTTGCGCTTCACTCACAGCATCACTTAAACTTATTCCTTTCAATAATTCGTCAAAGATATAATTAAGAGTTCCATTGATAACAGAATGTATTTCTTGTGTTGAAGGGCTTATTCTTTCTTCTACATACCTTAATAAACGTGTTCCGCCACCAACTGTGGCGCTATAACCAATTTTATCTTTCCACTTTTCTAATTCAGAAAAGTAGTTAGAAAGTGCTCCTTTTTCACACGTAACAACTGGTATATTTTTTTCTAAAAAATATTTCATATATTCATAGGCAATACTTCCGTCATCAATTGTAGGGATAGCTAAAAAAACTATATCTAATTTATCAAAATATTTTTTATAATTTTTTTTAGAATCAATTTTTTCTGACTGGTTTTTATATACACCATCATTTTTTAATACAAATTGAATAGACCAACCGATCTGTTTGACCTTTTTGCATAATACTGAGCCGATATTACCTGCACCGATTATTCCAACTTTCATATTAAAAAATTATACCACAAACATCTCAAAGCTATATAATTCTCGCGTACGCGTAGCGAAGCTACTAAGGGCACCTATCCCACTGACAGGAGAAATGCGTTTCTCCTCAATTACTATAATAAGTCAGTGAGGATTGTGCCCGAGGAGTACATGCGAGTATATCCGGGTGGGGGTATGGATTGTTAAGGACCTAGGGGACGACTTCGAAATGAGTCCCATGGTCCTTAACAAACTAGCGCCGACGTAGTCGGTGTAGTTTCAAGCCTTCCGCCAGGAATAAAAAGGCCTACTCCGCAGGAGTAAACTTAAACTTACTCTCATCATCAATGATAGAAATCCAAGTCTTACCTTTCTTTAGAGAAATCGTATTAAGAGCAATGTCTTTAAATATAAGTGGGGTTTCTTCGTCATTTTCCCAAGTACCAAGTACCATTTTACCATCGCTAACATACCACATTCTGCCACTGCCAGTTGTTTTCACCTCTCTCCTGCCTATAGCATCAATAACAGTTGAATTCATCTCTAATACAACTAAATTATCTACAAATATTTCTTTGGTAACTTCATCAACAAATCTCTCGTAACTAGAACCATCGAATACCCAGTTTACGTTATAAGGACTCTCAGAAAAATTTACCTCTACATCAGAAACTGGTATCGCAGATGAAGAAAGTGATTCTCCAAATTGAAATACTTGTTTGCTTGTAGTAGTTGAAAATAGATTCCTTTCAATGCTCGCCTTAACTCTTTTACTGCTTGTAAACGCGTTATGTGGAGCATGTCTGCTTGAATCACGATAAAATGTTACCCCACCTTCTCTAAATTCATCAACATGGTCTTTATCTATAACTTCTGCAAGTGCATCAGGACTTCCGCCAACATGAAATATAATTGCATTAAACTCTTCTGCAAAATCTAAAAAATAAGGCCTGAGTGAACGAATGGGCCCCACACTTTCTGGTATTTCTTCTATATCAAAAATAGCGAGCATTCTAGTAATTTGCCCTTCTGCAATTGTTTCAAATACAACAGATGCGTTTTTTATACCAATGGACGGTCTGGCATCTTCATGATTATCCATCATTATCGCAACTGGTCGTAAATTGGTTTTTTTAATATCACGCAATGAAACTCCATCTAGCTGGCGCATATAAGATGGGGGTGTAAATGTTGCAAAAAACATATCTGTAGAAGTTCTCATAGCTATAATCAATACAGAAGCAGATACAATCACTACTACAAAAAACACTCCGACTTGGAGTGCTTTTAATTTTTTAAGATCTTTAATTTTTATCACGCTATTATTTACTTGGCTTTTCTTCAGAAGGAGTAGCAGAAGCCTTTTCTGCGTCCCCAGCTGGAGTACCACCTTTTTCTCCTTCAGCACCTTCTGCTGGTTTTGCGCCTTCTTCTGTAGCACCCTCTTCCACTTCTTCTTCAGCCGGAGTTTCTTCTGTTTCTACACGTGGCGCTGATACAGATGCAACAACATCATTTTCTTCCTTTTGTATTTCTAATTCATTACTTAAACTGACATCCTTAATACGAATTGCTTTTTCAAAATCAACAAGTGAACTTAAATCAACTTCAACAAATTTAATAAGATCTTTAGGAAGACACTTTACAGGAATTGCTTCAATTTGTGTAACTAATGTACCTCCCATTTCTTTAACTACTGGCGCTTCACCAACAAAATGTACTGGGATTTCTGCATTAATTTTTTCATCCATACGCACTTGATAAAAATCAATGTGACTCACTTTATTACTTACCACATCATGATCAATATCATGAATGAGAACCTTCACTGGATTGCCGTCAGAAACTTTTAGATCAACCAAAGTATTTGAACCGGCCTCTGCATATACTTTCATAAAGGCAGAATATGGAACAGTTAAATGTGCATTTTTTGTTTTATGCCCATAAAGAACTGCAGGAATAAGCCCAGAGTCTCTAATTACCCTAGCCTTAGCTGTATTTTCACGAGTTTTTGCTTCTAAAAGTAAGTCTGTCATATAAAAATTAATTAACTTTGGAGTTCATAAACTATCATATACCTTGCTTTACGTCAAGCATTTTAAAACAATCTATGCTCCCCTTTTCTTACAGAACGTCCAATATTCATAATAATTCCAAAAGCAATAAAAGTAGCAAGAAGTGATGACCTTCCGTAACTAACAAAAGGAAGCCCCAAGCCAGTAACAGGAAGAAGTCCCACATTCATACCAATATTAACAATTACCTGACTACCAATAATAATTACAAAACCAGCAAGAGCAATACTAGAAAAATTATCTCGAGTTCTTGTCCCCAAAGAATACATTCTTATAAAAATAAACAGCCACGCTGTGATAACAGCAATCACTCCGACAAACCCTAACTCTTCTCCAATAACTGCAAAAATAAAGTCTGTATGACTTTCTGGTAAAAACCGTAATTGACTCTGTGTTCCTTGTGCAATCCCCCTTCCCCAAAGTTCTCCTGCGCCTATAGCAATAATTGACTGCCTTACATTGTAGCCGCTTCCTAATGGATCTGACTGGGGATTAATAAAGGTAGAAATCCTATCTTTCTGATAATCAGCAAGAATAAACGACCAAGAGATAAAAGAAATGGCAAGAAGTATTACAAGTAATCCGATTATATACTTCCTCTTAAAAGAAAGTAAAAAAACAAGTCCTAGCCATGTAACAATTAAAAGTGCAGCAGAGCCAAGGTCTGGCTGAGCCATAATAAGTACAACTAGTAGTGTAAGAGCTACGGCAGAAATAATAAGAGATCTTAGCGGATACTCTCTAAAATTAGAGTTTACAAAAAAATTACCTAACCATAAAACCCACAATATCTTAACAATTTCAACAGGTTGCCATACAAAACCGCCAAATGAAAACCAGCCAGTTGTTCCGCGAAAATTTTCTCCGAAAAACAATACACCTATAAGAAGTAAAACGCTTACAACATAACCCCAATGAGCATAATGATAAAACCACCTGTAATCAATCATGCTTACTAGTAAAAGAATCGCCATCCCAATAGGAACAAAAATTAGCTGCCGATAAAAATTTGAAAAGCTAATATCTCCAAGAGAAAGTGCTAGGCTGTAAAGTATCGCTAAGCTCAATATTAAAAGAACGAGCATGGGTACAAAAATCCATACGTCAAATCTCCATTTAGAAATAAACCTACCAAGATTCATAAAAAAAATTATTATAGAACTTTCACGCTTGAGACAAGTTTATAAATTTAACTATAAACTTGTGCGTTTGAGTAAATTTCAAGGCATATACGAGAAACGAAGCGAAATGTAGCTAAGGCTACTTTGAGTGAGTATCGAGTATATAACGAAGAAATTTGCCAAAGCTGATTCATATTTAGGCTTTGCCTAAATTAGGAATTAGCGTAAACACAAGTTTCACATTATAGGAGAATAT
>CAZKTI010000055.1:0-5560 GCA_964555725.1 uncultured Gammaproteobacteria bacterium
TACGCCTCAGTTCATTTCTTGAAAATAAATACCGTCATTTACTCAAGTCCACATGCCCTTTTTGCGCATTCTTTTTTAATAGTTGTTATTGTAGCACCTATTTTGTGCATTAAAAATCAAATTTTTTTCTAAATAGTGAACGGTATATGTGCCCTCTACTAATTGTGCCAATCAATCTTCCTTTGTCATCTACTACTGGAAATCTATGAACATTTCTTGCAAGCATTAGTGCCCCTACTTTCATAACATTATCTTCAGGTTTTGTGGTAATAACTTTTTTTGTCATCAAATTTTTTATTGGTGTGTCTCCCATTTCCTTTACTCTTGATTCTTGTTTTTCAAAATCAGTATATAATTCAGGATTTGTAGTAAAATCAACATAGCTAGGATATAGTCCTCGATAAATATCCTTGTCTGACAATATTCCCACAATGTCTTTTTGGCTGTTAATAACAATAGAACCAGTAACTTTCTTATTTATAAAATATTTAACCACATCTTTCAGTTTTGAATCTGCATGTATAGTGTATGGGGTTAGCATGATATCTTTTACTATCATGTTTTGAACGTAGCATAGTATAAATAAAATGCCAACCTTAGGTTAGGCTGGCATCTTTATAATTTTTTTAACAAGATTAACTGAAGTATCCCGCGTACATAAGGTAAAATCCAAGAAGTACTGTAATCAAAAGTAGAAACTGCATGAGTGTTTTGTTATTTTCAACTTTCTTTGCAAGTCTCAGTGTGCTTTCGGGATCCACAAATCTCATAACTCCTTTTATTAATGCTGCCCATCCCATCAATGTTACAATCACTCTAAAGTCTGTAGTCCATACGTTGTGCACAAGTACAGTTATTAGTCCAATGGTAAAGGACATAAAACCAGTAGTGTACAAAAAGTTTTCATCTGCTGCTAGCTTAAACATTTTATGCCTTAAATCTTTTTTAAAAACCATAACTACGCCAAAAAAAGCTAGATAAATGCCCCACGCTTTTGCCAAAAATAATGATACTTCTATATATTTTAGTTAGTTATTATATAGTTATATTATACTCCTATTTCAAGAAATAAAAAAACTCCTCTTTTATTAAGTTGGTGGGGAGAGATTCAAATTTATTTCTTCTTTTTTCTATATTTTCTCTTAGGTCTTACTTTACCACGCTTTGCTTTTAGTGCATCTAGTCTTTCTTTTTTAACAGCAAGTCTCTTTGCTGTTTTTTTTGAGCTAGATTTTTTACCTTTTCCTACGCCTGTTCTACGTTTTGCCATATAAGTAGTAGATTAGCGTTTTGCCCACTGTGGGGCTCTACGTGCTCGTTTAAGACCGTATTTCTTTCGTTCTTTTACTCTTGGGTCTCTTGTAAGTAAACCTAGTGGTTTTAATGATTTTCTTAAATCTTCGTCCCCTTTTATAAGAGCACGAGAAATACCAAGTGAAATTGAGTCGGCTTGTCCTCTATCTCCTCCGCCAAGCACTCTCACTGTTACATCTGCAGTGTCAGAAATTCCTACTTGTGTTAGTGGTTTTCTAATTAAACTTTGTAAATCTTTTCTGCCAAAGTAATCTTCCATCTTTTTCCCATTAACCTCTACAATGCCAGTGCCTTTTTTGTAAACACGTACACGTGCTACTGAGGATTTTCTTCGTCCAATAGCATATAAATACTTACCGGTTCTTTTTGTAGTGGTTTTTCCTTCTTCTTTTTTTGAAGTTTTTGTTGCAGTTACCATAAAATTATTTTATCTTTAATCTTTTTAACCAGTTATTAGCTAGTCTGTTTTTTGGAAGCATGCCTCTAACTGCGTCTTTAAATGTTTTTCCTGGGTTTTTTTCAAATGCAGTACCTAGAGTTTCTTCTTTTAGTCCGCCTGGATAACCTGAGTGGTGGTACTTCATTTTGGTGTCGAGTTTGGTTCCTGTAAATTTCATCTTTTCTATGTTTTCAATTTCAACAAAATCACCAATATCTAAATGTTTTTTAAATTCAATTTTACTTTTCCCTCTTAAAAGTCCTGCCACTTCTACAGCAAAACGACCAAATACTTTATCTGTAGCATCTAGTGAATGCACTTTACGGTCTACACCTTTAGTTATTGTTTTAGCAGTTGTTTTTGAGGTTGACATAATATTATTTTACAAATTCAATTTGAGCTTTTTTTCCACCATCTCCAACACGGACACCTAGTTTTGTAATTCGTGTATATCCGCCTTTTCTATCTTTGTATCTTGGTGCAATTACTTCAACTAATTTTTTTGTTGCTGCCTTATTGTTATAAAGCTTTGATAGTATAATCCTTCTTCCAGATAGACCACCATCACTTTTACGTGCTGTTGTTACCATACGTTCTACTATAGGGCGAAGTGCTTTTGCCTTTGCTTCAGTTGTAACAACTTTTTCATGCTCAATTAAACTAATAGTTAGCCCTTTCATAAGTGCCTTTCTTGGTCCAGTTTTTCTGTCTAGTGTTACTTTTTTACTTCTATGACGCATAACTATTAATTATTTTATGTTTCTATTTATTTTCCTCTTCTGAATCTTTATTTTTCTCTTCTTTTGGTTCTTCTTTTTCTAACTCAACTGTTGCATCAACATCTTCTCCAGGTGTTTCAGCTGGTTTTTCGTCTCCAGCTTTAACTTCAGGTAGGTCTTTTTCTATTACTTCTACTTCTTTTTCTCCAGTAAGAAGCATAAAATGATCTATGAGTATCTGACTTGCTTCCTTTACCGCGACTTCTGCAGAAACTGTGCCGTCTGTTTGAACATTCATTATCACTTTGTCGTAGTTTGTGAGTTCTCCTACACGAACATTCTCTACTTCAAAACTACAATTAAGCACTGGGGAGAATATGGCATCTATAGCAATTGTTCCGAGCTCAAGCTTTTCTTGATGTCTTGATTCGGTTGGTGAATAGCCCATTCCAACTTCAACAAAAAGCTCCATCTCTAGCTCAGCTGCTTTGTCTGTAAGATGACAAATTACTTGACTAGGGTTTGCTACTTCTACATCACTATTTTTTTGAATGTCTGCTGCGGTAACTTCTTTCTCTCCCGAAACGCTTACGGAAAGCTTAATTGGTTCATCTGTTTTGTTATGAACTTTGAAATGTATATTTTTTAAGTTTAAGATGATTTCAAGCATGTCTTCCTTAATATATTTTACTGTATCGAATTCATGCTTTGCATCTTTTATTTTTACTGCAACTATTGCTCCGCCACTAAGTGAGCTTAAAAGTACTCGTCTTAAAGCATTACCAATAGTAGTACCGTAACCTGGGAAACAAGGCTCGATTGTTAGCACCTTTGCATGTGCCGTTGCTCCTTTTGAATAAGTTATATTATTTGGAAACGAAATTTTTTGCTGCATATTTTTATTATTTAAAATTAACGTGAATAAAATTCAATAATAACTTTTAGGTCAAATTGACCTTCAAGATCTTTTTCTTTTGGCTGCGATACGACCTTACCACTAAGATTTTTTGGTGTTGCAGATAACCATGTTGGTACCTCTGCCTTGTTGTTACCTTCTTTTATTTCATCGAAAAGAGGGCTGTCTTTACTTTTATCCCTTATGCTTATCTCTTCTCCTGCTTTTACCTGATATGATGGGATGTTTACCTTTTTACCGTTTACTTGAACTAGTGTGTGGGAAACCATTTGTCTTGCTTGTGCTCTGGAAGCCGCTAGCCCCAGTCTATATACAACATAATCTAAACGTGTTTCTAACTAAGACTGGAGATTGAATCCTGCATCACCTTCTTTATTTGTTGCTTTTATGTAGCTATTTCTAAATTGCTTTTCAGTAAGACCATATGTTCTTTTCATTTTTTGCTTTTCTCGTAGCTGTGTTCCGTATTCAGTTGTTTTTGAGCGCATGATACTTTGAGCTGGCCCATGTATTCCAGGCGGATAATTTCTTTTTGTTAAAACACGAGTAATCTTAGGAAGTCCGAAAATATTACTTCCTTCTCTACGTGCTATCTTTGCTTTTGGTCCTCTGTATCTTGCCATATATAATTATTATACTTTTATTTATACTCTGCGAGGTTTAGGTGCTCTACATCCATTATGTGGCACTGGGGTCATATCCTTTACTGATAAAACATTTAGCCCATTTGCATTCATTGCTCGAACGGCAGCTTCTCTTCCTGAACCTATACCTTTTACAAATACGCTTACTTCTTTTAGTCCGTATGGCTCTGCTTTATCTATTGCTGTCTTTACGATAACACCTGCTGCATATGGAGTTGCTTTTTTAGGCCCTGCGAAACCATTTGCGCCAGCAGATGACCATGACAATACGTTACCATCTAAATCAGTAAGTGTTACTATAGTGTTGTTATAAGTTGCTTGAACAAAAGCTTTGCCTTGTGAGACATTTCTTATGTTCTTCTTTTTCTTTTTTACTGGTTTAGTAGTAGCCATATAGAAATATTAAGTCTTTTGATTTGATGTCTTTTTACCGCTTCCTGCAGTTCTTCGTTTGTTACCACGAACACTTCTGCTATTAGTTTTCGTTCTTTGTCCGCGAGCTGGAAGTCCAGCTGAATGACGTGAACCACGGTAAGAGGCGATTTCTTTTAAACGTTTAATGTTTGTGAGCTTTTCTCTTCTTAGCTCTCCTTCAACTTTGACATTGTTTTCAATATGCTTCCTTAGTTCGTTTACTTGTGTATCGTCTAAATCAGTCGTTCTTGTATCTTTTTCTATTCGTAATTCATTTAAAATTCGTGAGGACTGAACTCTTCCTATTCCGTAAATGTAGGTAAGTGCTACTTCTATTCGTTTGTTATTTGGGAGGTTAACTCCAGCTATACGTGCCATATTTATCCTTGTCTCTGTTTATGTTTAGGAATTTTACAAATAACCACTAGACGCTTGTTACGTCTTATAACCTGACAATCTTTGCACATTTTTTTTACTGAACTTCTGACTTTCATGTGATAATTAATTAGAATCTAAATGTGATTCTTCCTTTTGAGAGATCATAAGGGGATAACTCAATTTTTACCTTGTCCCCGGGTACTATACGAATTTTAAACATTCGCATTTTACCTGAAAGATGTGCAAGGATTTCTTGTTCGTTTTCTAGCTTCACTTTAAACTTTGCTCCCGGAAGCAATTCGGTTATTTCTCCCACTGCTTCAATAAACTCTTTTGAAGCAGAGGCGTTCCCCTCTTGTTTGTCTGTCATGTAATCTCCGTACACTCTAAGGTGTACATATTTAATAATTTAGATAAACAAATAGCCGACAATCGTGCAGAATATCAGCTCCTTATTAGGATACACCCTGCAGACCGTCAATGCTAAAGTTCCTTGTATATAAAGCAGTTTTCCTAAGAAAAGCGCCTATTTTTAACAGTGGATATAGTATATAGATTTATAGAGAAATGTCAATGTATTAGTAATATTCAATATTTTAGACAATATTTAGCTAAAAATAGCAAAGTTTTTACTTAATTAGCTCAATACTATCTAGGAGTATTGGCTCAAGTGGTCTGTCACCTGGGGCTGTTTCCACATTCTCTATAGCGTCTACAATATCCATTCCCTCAATAA
>CAZKTI010000056.1:0-5559 GCA_964555725.1 uncultured Gammaproteobacteria bacterium
TTTAGAACATTATGAAGCTCTTTTGTGGTTGCATCAAATATTTCACCAGAATCGAAGAGCTCATCATTACCTCTGATCTCTTTTTTAAAGATATTTATGAGAGCATTGTACCAAGATTTTATGTGTTTAAAGTTGAACTTCAAAATATACACTTATAACATGATTTATCCATCGGTTTTATAAACCTAGATATGCCTTTAAGCTCAGAATTCTACCAAGTGATTCTGCTTGTCCAAGGGATGTTAACGTAGGCATTCCTAAAAGACAGTTTTTACTTTGCAGAACAGCTAAACCTCCAGAATTTCCTGAGTCAATTTTAGCGTCAGTGATGTAATAAGAACCATCGTATCCAGAAATAATCCCACGTGTTGTGGTTATGTCACTTGTGGATCCTATTCCTGGATAACCTAAGGTAATTATTTCCTCCCCTAGGCGAGGCGTCTCAAGACAGATAGGATACCAAAGGTCTTTTAAGTTAGTAAAGGATGATAGATTATCATTGACCTGAAGCCTGGCAACGTCAAATGTTTCCGAATAAAATATTTGGTCTCTTGAAAATTCAATTGCACCAGACTTATCTGGTAAAGTAACTGAACAATTGCGTGGAGCGTATCCTTAATAGCAACCATTATATTTGTTCTCGAATACAAACGTTCTGGCGGAATAATTGAAAAAGTTGAGGTAGTTAAAGAAACTATCGAAGAAAAAGAAGTTAAATATGTTACTGCTAAAGAAATTACTACCCCTGATGGATTCGTTAACACAAATTCTATTACCATTGATGAGCTAATTGGTAAAGAAGTTATTCTTGTAGATTTTTGGACCTATACATGTATTAATTGCCAAAGAACAACGCCGTATCTTAACGCTTGGAATGAGAAATATAGTGATATCGGACTTACCATAATAGGGATCCATACTCCTGAATTTGAGTTTGAGAAAGATTATAATAATGTCGCAGATGCAGTAAAACGTTTTGGTATACAATACCCTGTTGTACTGGATAATGATTTTTCGACATGGCATGCATATAATAATAGATATTGGCCAAGAAAATATTTAATTGATATAGATGGCTATATTGTTTACGATCATATAGGAGAAGGTGCCTATGATGAGACCGAGCGTGTAATCAAAGAATTGCTCAAAGAGAGAAATAATAAACTATCTATTGACACTACGATTGAAAACGATGTTACTACAATTGAACATGCGCAAATTCCTGAGGCTAAAAGTCCAGAAATATACTTTGGTGCGTGGCGAAACGAGCGATTAGGAAATGGTCCGCAATTCATTGAAGGGGAGCATGTATATGAGCGTCCATCTTTTTTAGAAAAAAATAAAGTCTACTTTGTTGGACTCTGGGATACTTTTCAACAGTTCGCACAAAATAAATCAGTGAATGCTAGTATCCTTTTTGTATATGAAGCAAAGAACGTAAATATAGTAGCGTCTTCTTCTGCCAGCGTAGAGGTTATAGTTACTATTGACGATAGTCCAGTGCCATTAGAAATGCGTGGAAAACATATTACAGAACAAAATGGTGAAACAATCTTACGTATAAAGGATGAACAATTATATGAAATCATTCAAGACATTTCTGGCGTCTCTGAACATTCTTTAAAATTGGAGGTTTTAAAACCAGGACTTGATGTTTTTACATTTACTTTTGGATAGATTTATCAAAGTTTCGTTAGAATATCATTAACAAAAATGGTATACTTTTAATCATGTTCGGAGGATTTACTGAGCTCACTATAATAATTGTTTTAGCCGCTTTATTTGGCATAATAGCTAAGCTTCTAAAACAACCAACTATTCTTGCTTATATTGCAGTAGGAGTTGTTATAGGCTCATACAATTTTTTTGAAATTAGTAACCGTGATACATGGGAAATATTTGCAGACCTAGGTATCATGTTTTTGTTATTTCTTGTTGGTTTAGAAATAAATTATTCTTCGCTAAAAAAGGTTGGAAAACACTCAGCATACATAGGCGTTGGGCAGGTAATTTTTACATTTGTTTTCGGATTTTTAATATCGCGTGGCCTTGGGATAGCTTTACTCCCCGCAAGTTATATTGCCGTTGCATTAACTTTTTCAAGCACAATTATTGTTGTAAAATTGCTTTCTGAAAAAAGAGATTTAACGAGTTTGTATGGAAAACTTAGCATTGGATTTTTACTCGTTCAAGATATTATAGTTATTTTTATATTAATTATTGTTTCTGGAGTTCAATCTGGAGATGGCGCATCCTTTTTTACAATTATCTTTACAATGATTAAGGGAGTAATGCTTTTTGGTATTATGCTAGCACTTGGAAGAAAAGTAGTTCCAATTATTTTTGATTCAATTGCCGGAAACAAAAAATTATTATTTATTATATCACTCGCTTGGGCTTTCGGAATTGTTAGTATTGTGGAGTCTCTGGGCTTTTCAATAGAGATAGGTGGATTTTTAGCTGGACTTTCACTTGCAAATTCTGCTGAACATTGGCAAATAGGTAGTAGAGTAAAAACTCTAAGGGATTTTTTCTTATTACTTTTTTTTGCTCTTCTTGGTTCTACGGTAGCGTTTGCGAATTTCGAAGTTGTCCTTTTACCAATACTTATACTTTCAATATTTGTTTTAATTGGCAATCCACTTATTGTGTTAATTATTATGGGGTTTATGGGTTATACAAAACGAACCAGTTTTCGTGCAGGTATTACAGTTGCACAGGTTTCAGAATTTAGTTTAGTACTTGCTGCAATGGGCCTTTCAGTTGGTCACCTGGAAGAGACTCACGTTGCTATTGTAACTGGCGTTGGTATTATCACAATTACACTATCTACATATATGTTTACCCATAGCGATGTTTTATACAAAATACTCACACCTTTTCTATCTCTCTTTGAAAAAAAACATACTTTAGAAGAAACTGGCGATTCAGTTGTTTGGAGTAAAAAAATTATCCTTATAGGCTGTAAGCGTATTGGTGAGGGCATTATAGCGGCACTTCCAAAGAAACATGTGCTTGTTATAGATTTTGACCCAGATGTTATTGAACGGTTAAATGATGGTGGCTATGATTATCTTTTCGATGACATGTCAGATCCTGATGTGTTTGATCATATTAATTTAGATGTTGCTGAGCTAATTATCTCCACTGCGAGAGGCTATTCAGAAAATAGCGCACTTCTAGAACGAGTGAAAGATTTAAAAAAAGAAAAAATAAAAAAAAAATACAATATTGAAAGTGCATTATATGATGAAGAAGCGAAGCTTTTATATAATGAAGGTGCAGATTATGTGCTACTTCCTTATCTTACCTCAGGTTATTATCTTGGAAAGTCACTTTCAAGAAAGAAACCGCATGAATTTTTACACAATATACGATTTAGGGACCAACAACTAATGCAGAGGGAAGACCCAGAGGTACCTAAATAATAATATTTAAGATGAGAAATAAAAAAGTATTGCGAAGAATAGTTATTATATTAATAGCCATTGTACTAATGGCTTTTTTTGGCATTATTCTTAAAGAAAGTATTGATAAATTACAAAATGCACCCGAACTACTAAGAATATTTGCGGAAGAAAATCCTGTTTTAGGACCTATAGTTATTATTTTTCTTATTATTCTTGAGGTTGTAATCGCGCCACTACCAGGCGGGTTTTTACCTGTAGTGACTGGCATATTATTTGGTACAATCCTTGGTACTCTGTATAGCTGGATAGGAAATTTTATAGGAACAATGCTTTCTTTTACAATAGCAAGAAAATTTGGAAGACGTATTGTAGAAAGACTGGTGCCACCAAAAAAATTAAAATTTTATGATGGTTTTATTGAACGCCATCATATATTTATATGGTTAATGTATATAGTTCCTGTTTTTCCTTATGATATTATCAGTTTTTCTTTAGGTCTTTCTAAGGTACGTTTTCGAATGTTTGCAATAATAGTAGGTATTGCACTTTTACCAGATATGTGGTTACTTAACGTGCTAGGAAATGGTATCTATAATTCTAACATTTCACGTATTCTTTGGGGGATTGGAATATTAATTATTATAGCGCTACTCATTTCATTTATTAAAGAATTCAAAAAATATAAATTTAGAACATGAGCCTTCTTAATCCGTTACATAAACCGTGGGGATACCGTTTTTTAGAAGTGATTCCAGGTGCATTGGTATGGGCAACGTTTATATTTTCAATTGCTATTTCTATTATACGTCCTTTATGGGGCGTTTATTTTATTTTAGCGTTCGACTTATATTGGTTGTTGCGTATAGTTTATCTTTTAGTATATATGAACATTTCTTGGAGGAGATATAAAGTATCTCTTAAAACTGATTGGTGGGATAAAGTTAAAACAGAAACTCCTAAATATACCGAATATTATCATGCAATTTTTTTACCCACATTACGTGAGCCATTTGAAATTCTTGATGAGACACTCGCATCTTTAAAAAATTGTAAATTTGACTCAAAACAATTTATAATTATCTTAGGCGGCGAAGAAATAGATAGAGATAATTTTTTGCAAAATACACAAAAGTTAAAAGAGAAATATAATGGAGTATTTCATAATATATTAACAACCGTTCACCCACAAGGATTACCTGGAGAGATGGTTGGTAAAGGTTCTAACTCGTATTTCATGGCAAAACGGTTTAATGCGTATGCTGAAAAAGAGGGCATTCCTGATGAAAAAATAATAGTTTCTAATTTTGATTCTGACACACAAGTTCACCCACATTATTTTTCATATCTTACGTATACGTATTTAACTGTAGATGATCCTACAAGGTATAGTTATCAGCCAGTATCTTTATATAATAATAATATTTGGGAATCACCATTTTTAACAAGGATTGTATATAACAGTACCACTTTTTGGCTATTTACAGATCTTGCCCGACCTGAGCGACTATTTACTTTTTCATCCCATTCAATGAGCTGGGTTACGTTAAAGAAAGTTGGTTATTGGCAGCCAGATATTGTAACAGAGGACTCACGTATATGTTTACAAGCAATGGTCCATTATCATGGGGATTACTTAGTTAAACCTATGTATATACCAATTTCAATGGATACTGCATATATAGGTTCATTTCTGCCTACTTTAGTAAACCAGTATAAGCAACAACGCAGGTGGGCGTATGGTGTAGAAAATTTTCCATACATAGTTTGGCATTTTTGGAGTGATCCGAAGATGAGTTTTGGCAAAAAAATGCGTCATTTATGGAATCAGTTAGAGGGTGTTTATTCATGGTCTACTGCACCAATAATAATTTTTATCATGGGTAATCTCCCTCTTGCTATGCTTCCCGAAGGTCAAGCAACTTCAGTGCTTGCACAAAATGCACCATTTGTACTTCAAGCAATAATGATAAGTGCAATGATAGGGTTAGTATTTTCTGCAGGTTTTAGTAGTTTACTTATGCCAAAAAAACCTAAAAGTATACCTATATGGAAATATGCAGTGATTATATTGCAGTGGGCGTTTTTTACTATTGGCATGGTCTTTTTTTGTTCGATTCCTGCAACTGACGCACAGACACGTTTAATTGTA
>CAZKTI010000057.1:0-5235 GCA_964555725.1 uncultured Gammaproteobacteria bacterium
ACGCTTCTCTAAATACTACTGGAAGTGCTCGTTTCTTTGCATATAAAATTGCTTCTGTACTTATGTCTACGCCAACTGTTTTTTCAGGAAGAATGTTTTTCTCTGAAAAAAAATCTAAAACATGCCCTTCCCCTGTGCCAACTTCAAGTAAACTATTTGAATCTGTACCCTTATATATATCAGATAAACCTAATAAAAAACGATTAATCAAATATTGTTGCAGAGGATTTGCAGAAGTATATTTCTCAAGATTACTGCTCATATAAATCCAGTTGCTCTGTTACATCTTTAAATTTATATGGAGTAAGATATGAGGAAAAATAATTCTTATCAGCAAGTAACTCATATGAACCATTAAAATATTTATTTAACAAAACTCTAAAACTATTAACTGGTGTGATTGATTCATACAGTTCACCATAGTCGCCATCAGGAAAATAATAAGCATTAAGTATAGAAAATCTTTCTTGCAGTCCACGATTGTCTGATGTTTTACCCCAAACAAACTGTCCAGCTGGACCATGGTCTGACTGTAAAATAATTATAGGTGTGATTGATGATTTTTCTAAAATCAACGATATCGTTTCAAGGACAACCTTGTCAACATACTGCACCTGATCTCGATATAATCGTTTATATTCTTTTGCAGTATTTTTACCAAAATTTTTCCATTCTGCATCCAATCCAATATACACTTTTATATCTGGTACATTCCCATCTGCATCAAATACAAATGGTGGATGCGGTTTAACAAAATGCGCATATGTAAAAGTAGACTCGGGATCCTCAGGCACCTTTGCAAGGGTCACGAGTGTTTGTTTGAAAAAATTTCTATTGAAATTAAAAGTGAATGAATTTTGCATAAACAAAGAAAGTGGCGTTCGCTCTAATAAGACATACACAAATTCATTAGCAGATATCAGGGGTGAAACAGTTTGATCAACGAGAGCATTTTTTTGTGCAAGCCCTGACCACAAACTGGAAAATAAAACATATTTATAGCCATATTGTTTAATTTCTTTGATAACAGAACTGTCCCTTATCATAAGCTTTGGTGCAGTAAGGTCATCGCTCTCTCTTTCCCATGTTTCATCAGCAATATAATCCAGATAACTCATGTTCAATGTTGCGGCTTGGGATAGAAATGTTTGTGTATAATTTGAACGACTTTGGGAAGCAACATAAAAACCCATATTTTGTAAACCCTCAAAAAACAAAGATGAATTTACATCGTATAATTCAGACAATACGTCCTCACGAGCATGCCCATCTAAAATAATATAGTATATATCGGGAAGGTCGTCTCTTATTGCAGTTGAAGCAACTGGTTGGTCAATATCTGCCATCGCCTCGTATTCAATATATAATTTTGGGACTATTTCATATATAAGAGTAACAAAAAGTACTAGTGCAAATATCGAAAAAAACTTTCTAAATAAAACTGCTGCGTTCGGGTGTTTGTGAAAAAGAAAAAAAAAGAAAATAAATATAACAGAAATCATTATAAATACAACCCATGAAAATATTCTTTCTACACCAATATCAAAAGTAAATTGGGGTATAAAAAGATCTATTATATTCCCGTGTGAAAAAAATAAAATCAACATAATAGAAGTAAGTATCGCTGAAATCGTATAATCTCTTACTAACAAATACAGTGCGCCTAATAAAAAAGATGCAAATAATAACAACGCGATAACCGTATAAAAAACAAATGGGAAAAATGTCAGCTCGTCGCTATTGTTTATATACAAAAATAAGGATGGATACATTGCAAAAACGAACGCATATATAGAAAACCATATTTTTTGTATTTTCATATATTATTTTCCAATCATATAGTATATTGTGCGATTAGCATTCAGTAAGACGTGTTTTGATGATATATTAAAATATTCAGAAAAACTTTTTTCAAATAATTCCTGGGAATACTCATGGGCGACTCCGAGCTTGTGTCCCAAAAGTTTTTGTACTTGTGAATCATTAGCGTGAGGAAATTCTATAATAAGCGTATTGCCAAGCGCACGTAAAAACTCTGCCGAACGCTTAAAAGGAATGGAATATCTAAGAGTAAGGTGGTGAATAAGAGCAAGTGCCAGAACCGTATCTGCATTAGCACGCATTATTAAAGAATTCCTCTCAGTATGAAAAAAGCCATTGGAAGGAGATGGGTTTGTTAAATCCATTACTAAAGGAAGTGTTTTAGAATCTATATTCTTTTTACAATAAAGATAATGCTCGTTAGTTGCAGCATAATCAACATCGAACGCATATATTTCTTTTGCAAACTTTGCGCACAGTTTTGTAAAATACCCATTATTTGCACCCACGTCCCATACAATACTGGGTTTAATAATTTCTAAAAATTTTGAAATCACATCTGATTTTTCTTTAAAAGAGGCCTCATTATAATTTGTATGTGAATAATATTTCCCCCACAGAGTATTTGCTTTTGGTACAGATAATTTTATAATTACCTGCTCTAAATGAGTAATTAAATTTAAAAGTTTTTTCTTACCCAGTTTAGAATCTTGCTTTTTTTCTCTTGACGATGTAACCTCTTTCACCTTTGCCTGAAAATGTATATGAAGTAGCGCCCCAGTGTTTAATAATGTTTTTTTAGGTAAAAGTTTAGCAATCATATCTAAAGGTACACCATCAGAGGAAACACGATGTAATAAAAGTGCACGCTCGTCAACATACCTCATAAGCAGTAATGGTCCTAAAAAATGTTCTATAAATTGTCTATACGCTATCCATGGTGAATATCCGTCATATAATTCAAATGAAAGTGTGTCTATAAAAATTGGCTGTGAATTAACAAACTGTACATTATAGGCGCTAGCATCTTTTAAAATCATCCCGTGGTTAAGAGCAATTTTCTGAATCCGTAGAGTTAAAAGAGCTGCATCTTTAAGTTCGTCAAAACACCACTCATAAGGATATGAGATAAATGGCACAATTTCTGGCTGAAGAACAGCATGAGCATCTTCAGTCATACGTTTTGTTATATCAACACGTGGAGAAGCAACAATAAGCTTTTCTTTTAAAAGCTTATTATAAAGTCCTGAAGAAAAAAAATATTCTAAATGTTTTGAATATTCTTTATTAACTTGTCTATATAAAACAGACCCTCTCTCGTATAAAAATCCTGATGGATCGCGATAGGAGGCTTCATGAGTTTTCATTTTTTTCAGTTGTTTCTTTATCTTGTTCAGCAGAAACAAATAATTTACGGAAGAACATTTTTAAACGTGTAAAAAAAACTTTCATTGTCAAAAGCCCACCCACCAGAGATGCTACAATAATTTGCACAATATAACTTCCACTCCCAGGATCTAAATAAGCATAAGCCTTAATAGGAGCTATCGCGAATATAAATAAAATAATAATAAAATGTTTCATACAATAAAATGATGGTAACAGATATTAAAAAGTGGCGCAATAAAAATAATGTTAATGGTAGCTCGATTCTCTCGTAGTATATGTTCTATGGCGTTTATTAGACGCAAGAATATATTCACCCAAAAGCCCAAGTGACAGAAGTTGTATCCCAATAATCATAAAAAGCATACCAAATAATAATAGAGGTATCTTGCCTTGCGTAGTTCCTGTGAATATTTTCAATACTGTAACATAAGCATCCGAAACAAAGCCTATGCTAAAAAATACAAAACCTGCAACACCAAAAAAATGAGATGGCTTTGTCCTATATCTTGTTATAAATACAACGGTAAATATATCCACAAAACCACTTATAAAGCGCTTCCATCCGTATTTGGATTTACCGTGTGTACGTGCTGTATGTGAAACCGGAATTTCAGTTATTCTAAAACCAGCATCAAGAGCAAGTAATGGAATAAATCTATACAAGTCACCATAAATTTTTATTTCATCTATTACAGTACTTTTATATGCCTTGAGTCCACAGTTAATATCATGAATTTTTTTCTTCATAACAAAAGATGTTATTGAATTAAAAAATCTTGATGCAACAACTGTTAAAAATGAATCCTTTCGATCCTTCTTCCAACCAGTAACAACATCATATCCTTGCTCAATCTCTGAAATTAATTTTGGTATCTCGCTAGGAATATCCTGAAGATCAGCGTCAATAGTAACAATCACATCGCCCTTCGCCTTTTCAAAACCAGCTGAATATGCAGACGCTTTCCCAAAATTCTTACGAAATCGAATAAAACGCACATGATTTGGGTCTTTATTGTAAATAGCTGAAATGATCTTAAAACTTGAATCTATAGAGCCGTCATCAATAAAAATAATCTCATAACAAAAATCAGAAGAAAGTGCTTTGGCAAGCTCCTCATATAATTGATTGATACTGCCCTCTTCATTTAATACTGGGACAATAATTGATAAAAAATTAGTATTCATAGATTATCACTACTCTATCACTGTTTTTTTAATAAATACAATGCATGGCTTTCATCGTCATATAACTTTTTAAAATTCGTCTCATCAGAAAATAATCGTATACCCAATACATCAGTATATATTGCATCAGATGAAATAACATAATTATAATTATATTTTAATAAAAAATTTACAATGTCATCTTTAACGACACTTTCATCACGTAATCTATTAAACACAGAATAAAATCTTTCATCAGCTAAATATAAAAATCCTGGATCCATTCCTACAAGATAATTATGTTCGGTGTAATAAAAAAGCATTGGAAACATATCCCAGCGTGTGTTAACAATAAGCTCATCTTTAGGCACTCTTTTATTAATTGTATTAGAAATACTTTTATACTCGTATAATGATGGTGCAGATAGAGAATGGAAATTATAAATCGTAAGTAAGCTCCACAAAAGCCATGTGGCTGGAAGTAAAGTAATAGAAATAAATACAACTGGAAAACGTTCAATGAATCTTTTTACATCTCGAATATAAGAAGTAAGAGATTTTTCATAAGATTGCCACATCATCGCAAGAACAATTACAAATAGCGGAAGAAAAAATTCTAAATGTCTAACCGAATGAGTGGTTAAAAATATAAAAGGAATAAGAAGCCATATGAAATACCTAACTTGAAAAGTTAATTTTTGCTTTTCAAAAAAGGTAAATGATAATAAAAAAATAAAAGGTATAAACAACGGACCAAGTAAACGAAGCCAACCAATAAAAGAAAGGGCTCCCCACTCAAGACCTGTGATTTCTAAGTACCCCACTCTAAGAGCCGCTATTTGAAAAGTCTGATAAAAAAAA
>CAZKTI010000057.1:5245-5555 GCA_964555725.1 uncultured Gammaproteobacteria bacterium
TTAAAAGCCCAAGCGTTATAAAAACAACAGAAACAAATAATAAATGCATATATTTTCTTACAACAGAAAAAGAAATCCCAGAACTTATAATTTCAAACAAAAACAGCCAACCAATTACTAAAGGAACTAGTATAAAAGAGCCGTGAGCATGAACATAAATAAAAGATAAAAGAGCAAGCCATAAATACTTATTTTTATATATTGAAAGAATAATTAGTAAAAAAAGAATTAGCGCCAATGGCTGTGCCTTCACTTGTGAAAGTCGTAAAACAAATGCAGCAGAACTAAAAAGTACTAAAGTCCACCAAAA
>CAZKTI010000058.1:0-5442 GCA_964555725.1 uncultured Gammaproteobacteria bacterium
CCGAACGATATTACTAAGGTGGCTGTTGCTGTAGATAAGCAACCTAATACTGTACCAGACGATATAGAGGATTCTTTATTCACCGGCAAGAATCTCGGTATTCTTGATGAGGGGGTTTGGTATGTTCATACGCAGTTTAGAAATAATATTGGATGGGGTGCTGTAGCACATCAGCGTGTTGCCATAGATATTACTCCCCCAATTGCATTTAATATAAAGATAGACAACGATAAGAGTGATAATCCAACTCCATCTATATCGTTTGATACACAAGACAGTCTCTCAGGCCTGTTTAACACTAAAATTTACGTTGATGGGAACGAAGTACTCCGCTCGACTTCAACAGTAGCAGTTTTGCCTGTGCAACCTCCTGGTAAACATAAGCTTCTTGTTCGTGCATATGATGAGGCAGGGAATTCATCTGAAGATGAAATACAATTTGAAATAATACCACTTCCAACTCCAATAATCGAGTTTGTAACTCAGAGTGCATCTCAGGAAGAGCCTATATATATTTCAGGAGAATCAATTCAAAATGGTTTTGTTGAAATAGCTATGTATAACGACAAGGGCCAGGAAGTATATTCTGGCGGAGTAGAGACTGACGGTTTTGGGAAATGGAATGTAGCAATAGAAGAATCTCTTGCTGGTGGTAGTTATGCTATTTCTGTTGAGGCAAAAGATATTCGTGGCGCACGTAGTTTCGCTCAGGAAATACAAGATATTAAAGTAAAACCACGAACAATTATATCTCTTGGTGTTGTTGAGTTAGATTGGTTTGAAATATTTATTATCACTCTGCTCTTAGCGGCTGTTGGTACAGGCATTTTTTCATGGTATGTATTTAATGTTAAAAGAAAGAGGCATGCATATACATCTGTTGTTGGTCAGGATATTGAAAAACTTACAAAGATGATGAAGGTTGACCTCGATAATCTAGAGTCACATATGACTGACCCGTATAAAAGAAATTCTTCTAACGCAGAAACAGAAATTGCTTATTTATTTAAGAAAGCCAGAAAGACACTAAGAGACATAAAGAAATATATAAGCAAGGAAATAGAAAAACTACGTTAATTTAGAAATACTTCACCATAGATATGTGTTGCGTCAGGCTCTCCAATAGAATTAATCCTGCCATATTTATCAATTATGTAGCTATAACCACTTCCATCTACTGACCCAACTATGGGTGTTCTAAGCATTGAGGCATAGATTTTTGATGCAGCAATGGAGTGCTTCCATACTCTGGTATTTTCATGAAATATAGATAGGCGTTGTTCTTGGATGATGAGTTTTGGATTACTTTTTCTGAGGTTATTGTATATATGTGGCGCAAAGATTTCAGAACATGTAATAGTGGCCATATTACCATGTTCAGTATTTAAAACGAGACTCTTTGATGTGGCTCCAGACAGCTCTCTCCCTTCTTGAACAGTATTTAACCACTCCTTATTCCTGGTGAGTTTTGCAACTGTTTGGGTTATGTATGGCTGGTATTCTCCAAATGCCATGAGGACTTGTTTTTCTACCCTATCAAAGTTGTTGGAGTCTTTAGAAATACTAGAAATAATAGATTTATTATTTTTAAAATCATAATCTCCATATACTAATCTATTTATATTTGTAGTATCGAATATATTTTTTGCACTCTCAAGTTCAGATTTATTTTCAGTTTGTGAAATAATCCTCAAGAATCTTGAATTTTCTGGGAATATTGCGATATCTATATGAGCGTCAGAAAATTCTTCTAAAACGTCTTTGTATATGTTTGTGTTTGCAAGTAGAGGGTTTGTTGTGTTTGAATTTTGTCCTTGTAAAACCAACACCTGCACAGGTTCTCCTTGGTGGTGTTTTGTGTAGGTAACAGGCATTACTTCAATACCTATAAGAAGTACAAATATTAGTAAAGGAATAAATACGAACCGACTATCTATTGCAGATTTTTTAATATAGAAGAATAAAATAGCATTTATAATTGCGATAATAAAAGAGTATCCGTATACCTTTAAGTATGGTGCAAAAAAAAGAAGTATTTCACTTGTGTGTACTGAGTAGGCTGAGATTCCATACGAAAAATTATCCCGAATCGTAGACGGCCCTCCAAGCATGAGTAATGCGTAGAGCGCTGAACGACCATACTCTGCTATTACAAAAAGAAATGGGAAAAGCAGTAATGATTTTCGTGAAAATAAGAGTATAAGAAAGGGAAGTGCAAGTATTGCTGAATATATAAACCAAATAAGTCCAACAACAATAATCGCGCACACCTTACTATCAAAACCAATCCACTCAAGTGGGAGTACATCCCAAGAGACACTATACTGGATTAAAAGATATACATATCCAAAAATCCATACATAAAGAAGGGTCTTATTAATTGAATATTCTCCTTTAATTATATAAAGAAGCGGGACAAGCATAATGAAGCGTAATATTCCGGCATTAAACGGGGTTTGAGACAATGAGAATAATATGGCACTCAATATTACAAGAAATAATGGTGTAAATTTCTCTATATATTTATGACTCATTACAAAATTATGCCAGTAAAATAAGTATAAAAATAGCCCCCACATGGGGGCTATTTCACTATTTCTTTCGTCTTAGGAATGCAGGAATTGACGACCAGTCCTCGTCTTCGTTGGTATTTTCAATATCGGGCACACTCTTTTTTACTTGTGGTGTTTCAATCTTTCTTACTTGTGGTTTTTCTAAATTGTTATAAATCACCTTTTTCTTTTCAATTTCCGGTTTTTTCTTTTCAACTTTTTCGGGCTTTTCTGTGTTGTCTAGTATTCCACCTAAAATTCCTGATTTTGTATTGGTGCCATTATTTTCTTCATTAAATAATGATTTTTTCATAATTCCATCAGGAAATCCTGCGGCGATTACAGTTACACGTAGCTCATTCTTTTTAAGTTTATCGTCACGAATCGCACCAAATATTACGCGTGCGTCTTTATCGATAGATTCAGTTACAACCTTTGCAGCTTCCTGTGCTTCGTGCATTGTCATGTCTTCTCCACCGGCAACGGCAAAGAGTACTCCTCGGGCACCTTCAATTGAAACATCAAGGAGAGGGGAGTTAATTGCATCACGAGCAGCTTCAACTGCTCTGTTTTCACCAACTCCACTACCTATACCAATTAATGCAGAACCAGCATTTTCCATCACTGATTTAATATCTGCAAAGTCTAGATTAATAATTCCTGGAGATGTAATAAGGTCAGAAATTCCCTCGACTGCTCTTCTAAGGATGTCGTCGCACATCGCAAACGCCGACAGGAATGAGGTGTCCTTTTCTATAATTGAGAGCAGGCGATCGTTTGGGATTACAATTAATGCATCGACAACTTTACGTAATTCTTCAAGTCCTGTTTCTGCTACACGCATTCGTTGGGCACCTTCGAAGAAGAAAGGTTTTGTAACAACACCGATGGTGAGTATCCCTTGTTCTTTTGCAATACTTGCAACAATTGGTGCCGCACCTGTCCCGGTTCCCCCACCAACTCCGCATGTAATGAATACCATATCCGATCCTTTTAGGGCCTCAGATATTTCTTCGGTTGTTTCTTCTGCGGCCTTCTTTCCAAGTTCTGGGTTCATGCCAGTCCCAAGTCCACGAGTAAGGTTTTTTCCTATGTGAATTTTTTTAGGGGCAAGGCAGTGATGTAGAGCCTGAGCGTCTGTGTTTACAGCAATAAAATCAACCCCGCGAACCTTATTAGAAACCATATGAGAAATGGCATTATTACCTGATCCTCCTGGTCCTACAACTTTAATTCTAGCAAATGTCTCTATTTCTGGGCTTATTTTAGGCATATTCCTCCCTTATTTACTTAATATAGGTACTAGAATAGCCAAAAATACAGTTTATGGCAAGAAGTGCTTGAAGGCCTTATTAATTTGTGAAAATATCTCTTTTCCCGCAAATGATCCGCCACCAAGACTTGAAGATTTTGGTGGACTGATACCAAATAATGCTAGTCCATATGCAACTGAAAAGGTTGGGTCTTTTATATATATTCTGTCAGAATCTTTTGAATTTTCTTCTTCCTCTTTCATGTTTTGTGGAAATAATGGAGATGCGATACGTGCAGGAAGGTTTAGATATTGTGATGCCACTTGTTCAATTTCTGAAATGTATGATCCGCCACCAGTTAAAACAACACCAGCTGGAAGTAATTCATTTTTCCCTAGTTTTTTTAAATGATTATCAACAAGTTCAAAAATATCAGATAGTCGGGCAATAATAATTTCATTTAGTTTTTTTTGCGCCAACATGTGTGATGTTTGGTCTTGTTTAATTTCTTCTGCTTCGTCTAAACTTATTTTAAGTCCAAGGGCTATGTCGTTACTAATATCTTGAGACCCCAATTCAATTGTATGAATTGAATGTATTACGCCATCTTCAAAAACTGCAATTTTAGTAACTTCAGCACCTATATCAACAAGAACACATCCAACATATTTTTGTGCTCTTGATATAGTAACTAAACTTGCTGCGATTGGGGAAGGTAGTACTCCACTAACGCTAACACCAGCCGACTCCACAGCGCCAACCAGGTCATCGTACTGGTTGGAAAGGGAAGATATAAAAAGAATTTTTGCTTCCAGTTTAGAACCCTTCATTCCTTTAGGGTTACCCATAATTTTTTTCCCATCCAGTTTGTATGACACCGGGATAATATCGAGAATATTTCTATTTCGTAAGTCTGTCATTTTTTGTTCTGCAGTTTCCACTAAATGCTTTATGTCGTATTCATTTATTTCAAAATCCGCACGAGATATAAGAGTCGACACATCTATTAGTTGTGACGATAGTCCTGCTCCATCAATGGCAAGATATACTCGTTTTATTCGTTGTCCTATTGTATGTTCTGCATTACCAAGACAGTGATTAATAGAATCCTTTGCTTCTTCAATATCAATAACGCAACCTTTATGGAAGCCTTTTGATTGGTGTTTTACGGCAGCTAAAATACGAGGAACGCCATCCTTTGTGCGTTCCTCTGCAACAACTACCTTAATGGTTTGATCTCCAGGATCAATGCTTGTTACTATTTTCCCCATATAATTCAAGAATTAAGATATACCAAACTGTCCAAGAACTTTCTGTTCCTCGTTATCCATTTTACTACTATGAGAGTATCCTTTCAAATGAAGTAATCCGTGGATAAATATACGGGCATAATATTTACGAACTGGAATAAAATTATTCTTCGCTTCTCGTTTTATTTCTTTAACATTTAAAAATATTTCACCAGTATCTTTTGATATTGGAAAGCTGAGAATATTGGTAGTTTTGTCTTTATTTCTATATCTTTTATTCAGATTTTCTATAAATTTACTATCACACAAAACGAGACTCAAATTATATGAGTCTCCAAGGATATGCTTTTTTAGTTTGCGGTGGGGGATATGGGGTCCGCCACGTTT
>CAZKTI010000059.1:0-5334 GCA_964555725.1 uncultured Gammaproteobacteria bacterium
TGTTTTCAGAAAGCGCCTCAGCTACTGCACCTCCGAGTCCACCATTTTTTTGATGCTCTTCAACAGTAACAACGGCACCAGTTTTTTTAACAGATTTTAATATAGTATTTGAATCAAAAGGCTTAGTCGTTGCTAAATTAATTACTTCAGCTGAAACTCCGACTTTTGCCAACTCATATGCTGCTAGCATTGCCTCATAAACCAATTGGCTACAAGCTACAACAGTAACGTCACTCCCTTCTAAAAAAACCTGAGCAACACCAATTTTAAATGGTGTTTTCTTTGTAGTAAACACAGGGGATGGAGCTCTTCCAAAACGAAGGTATACTGGTCCTTTTAATTTTGCTGCCTCAATAGTTGCTTTTCTTGTTTCCTCAGCATCACAAGGGCAAATAACTGTCATATTGGGAAGCACTCGCATGGTAGCAATATCTTCTAATGCCTGGTGAGTAGCTCCATCAGGCCCCACAGAAATTCCAGCATGAGCACCTGCTATTTTTACATTAGTTTTAGAGTAGCAAATAGATATTCGAATTTGGTCCCAATTTCTTCCAGGTGAAAAAACTGCATACGACGCAATAAATGGCACCTTACCTTCAAGTGCGAGTCCCGCTGCAACCCCAGCCATATTCTGCTCAGCAACACCTAGTTCAAAGTATCTTTCGGGAAACGCTTTTGCAAAACCAGAAGTTTTTGTTGAATCAGTTAAATCACAGCATAGTGCAACAACATTTTCATCTTTTTTTCCGGCTTCAACAAGACCATCTCCATAACCAAAGCGAGTTGGTACCATATCTATACTTTTTTTAAAAAGTTTTCTAGATAAGTGTGCAGATTTTACTGGTTTTACTTTAATCATATTATTCCTCTTCAAGTCTGCCGCCTAGTGTACGTAGGTCACTAAGCGCCCTTTTTACTTCTTCGTCAGTTTTTGGTGGTTTACCATGCCATTCAGGTTTCCACTCCATATAGGACACGCCCCTTCCAGGAATCGTATGAGCTATAATAGCAACAGGTTTTTCATATACAGATCTAGCATACTCACAAGCTTCAATAATTTCTTCCATATTATGTCCATTTATTTCAACCACATGCCAACGAAAAGATTCTAATTTTTCTTTAAGTGGCTCCATAGGCATAACATCTTCTGTATGCCCATCTATTTGAATATTATTTCTATCAATAATCATACACAAATTACTAAGCTGCTCTTTTCCAGCAAGCATAAGGGCTTCCCAACATTGGCCCTCATTCATCTCACCATCACCAACCATAAGGTATGTCATAAATTTTTTATCATCCATACGAGCCACAAGAGCAACACCAACTGCAATAGATGTGCCTTGCCCTAATGGCCCTGAACTTGTCTCAAGCCCTGGAAGGTCTAAACGGTTGGGGTGACCCTGCAATCTTGTTCCATATTTTCTTAAAGTCATTAATTCTTTTTTTGGGAAATACCCTGCGTGCGCCATAGCAACGTACTGGATAGGAACAATATGACCATTAGAAAGAATTAATCTGTCTCTTTTTTCCCATTTGGGCTTCTTTGGATTATGATTTAAAACATGAAAATATAAAGCAGTAAAAATATCTGCCATACCTAAAGGTCCTGCTGAATGCCCGGAACCTGCTTCAACCAACATCTTTATAAGATCTTGTCTTATGTCATTTGCTTTTTTATCAAGTTGTTTAATAGTCATAATGAACTTAATAATTCTTTTTTTAATGCTCCCAAAGGTTTCCCGCTCCAGATAAAACTTCCTATCGAAAATGTATCGACTCCTGCTGCAATAATATCTCCAAAAGTGTCTGTATTCACCCCACCGTCAATTGCTATATGAAATTTTTCATTTCTCTTTTTTAATGCTCGTACTTTTCTTAGGGTAGATGGTATGAAAGGTTGACCTGATTTGCCGGGTACAATAGACATAATCATAACAGCATCAATATCTTTAAGATAAGAATATACTTTTGAAACTGGGGTTTTAGGATTTACAACAAGCCCTATTTTCTTTTGCATTCCTTTTACTAATTGTACTACGGCAGGAATGTTATCACAAGATTCAACGTGTACTAAAAATCTATCCCCAATATCTGCCCACTCAAGTATTGCAGAAATCGGATCTTTAACCATTAAATGAATGTCAAAAAATATTTTTTTTGGTCTTAACTCACGAATCTTTTTCATATCACTATAAGTTTTATTCCTAACAAATTTTCCATCCATTACATCTATATGAACGCCTTTAAAATGTTTTGTGGACTCACGTATTTTATATGCATAGTCCTTATACGACTTTGAGAGTATTGCTGGATACAGAACTGGTTTAGGCATTACCCTAATCTATCAATTTGAGTAATACGTCTTTTATGACGAACTGCATTAGAAAATTTCTTTGAAAGCCATAGTGATACTGCACGTTTTGAATCTTTCTCACTTATAAAACGAGCGCCTAACGAAAGAACGTTTGCATTATTATGTTCACGGGATAATGTAAGTATTTTTGAAGCTCCTCCATAATAAACAACGGCTCTAACTTTTTTAAAACGATTAGCAGCTATTGCTTCACCTTGACCCGAGCCTCCAATAATAATTGCTCTTGTATTAATTGGGTCCTTTTGAACAAGCCTAGCTGCTTTTGCCATATATTGTGGATAGTCATCAGTTTTTTTAAGTGCGTGTGCGCCAACATCTTTAACCTCATATCCTTTTTTTACTAAAAAATTTTTTATACTTTCTTTTAAAGAATATCCAGCGTGGTCTGATGCAAGTACAATCATACAATCCTTGATTTATTTTGAGTATTAAAAAGTTTTATTTTTTTAGTTACAGTTTTTTCTATCGCGTCTCTACCAGCAGTAATGATTGCGCGCGGGTCATAAGCTTTTTTATTTTTTATTAAAAATAAACGAACATCCTTTGTAAATGCAACTCGTAAATTGGTATCAATATTTATCTTAGCTATTCCAAAAGTAATAGCTTTTCTAATATCTTTATCTGGTATACCCTCAGAAGCGCCATGTAGCACCAAAGGTATAGAAACTACTTTAGATATTGCTATAAGCCTGGGAAAATCAATTTTTTCTTTTATAGTAACTGCTGCTGCCGTTCCATGGGCAGTCCCTACTGCTGCTGCAAGTGAATCAATTCCTGTTCTTTTTACAAAAACTGTAGCGTCTTTGGGTTCAGCTAATATAAGCTTTCCTCCTTTTACATAGTCCTCTTTTCCACCAATTGTCCCTAATTCACCTTCTACTTGAACTCCCCTTTTATGCGCATATGTAACAACTTTTTTTGTAAGCGCAATGTTATCTTTAAAAGAAAGGCGTGACGCGTCTATCATAACAGAGCCGTATCCTGCAGAAATACATTCTTTAACTCTTTCAAAACTTTTTGAATGATCTAAATGTAAAGACACAGGAATGTTAACTTTTTTTGAAAGCGCATTAATAAGCGTTGCTGCATTATCTTCACCACCAAAATAATCTATTGCTTTTTCAGAAGTAGCTATAATAACAGGAGCTTTACTTTTTACTGATGCACTTAGTATTGCCTGGGTTATTTCTAAATTAGAAGTGTTATAAGCACCAACACCAAACTTCTTCTTTCTAGCAATTTTTAATATTTTTTTCTGACTAACTATCATTTATGTGCTAAATAGTAATACGTGCTAAGTGCTGCTTTCGCCCCTTCACCAGATGCAATAATTACTTGATTGTCTCTAATATCAGTAACGTCGCCTGCTGCAAAAAGTCCAGGAACATTAGTTTCACAATTCTTATTTATTACAATACGATTGCTATCATCCTTAGTTGATAATTTTTCAAAATCAGACTTAGGAACATAGCCAACTTCAATAAACACACCCTGTACTGAAAGTCTCTTCTCGTTACCATCTTTATCTTCATAGACAAGCTCTTTTACAAATGTTTCTCCAGCGACCTCCTTGGTCTTTGCATTATTGTATATGGTGACATTATCTGCATCTTTTATTTTTTTCCTCAGAGTTTCATCTCCCGTAAGATCGTCGGTTAAATTTATGACTGCCACACTTTTACAAATTTTTGAAAGCGACAAAGCTGCTTCTAAGCCAGAGTTACCGCCACCAACAACTGCAACATCTTTTTTGGAAAATAAAGGACCATCACATACATCGCAATAACTAACTCCTTTATTATTAAACTCTTCTTCACCAGGTATACCTAGTTTTCTTGGAGTGCGCCCCGAAGCAATAATAACTGCTTCTGCCTCAAGCTCTTCTTTTTCTGTTTTAACTATAAAAGAGTCACCTTTCTGAGTAACATCAGTAACGAGTATACCGTGCTCATGTACAATATTTTCAAACCCTTTAACATGTTCGTGAAAAAGTTGAACAAGATCTGCTCCAGTAGTAGCACCATACCCTAAATAATTTTGTATCTCTCCAGATTTAGCTACCTGCCCACCTACATCCTTCCCTATTATCATGGTCTTTAAACCTTTTCGGGTACAATAAATCGCCGCTGACATTCCTGCCGGCCCCGCTCCAATAATGACTACATCAAATGTGCGTGGCATATAGCGACGATTAGTTAATTTTATTTAATTTTCAGTAAATCAGACAGCTTTGATTGATCAAATCCCACAATTATCTCATTATCCACCTCAATTACTGGTACACCCATCTGCCCAGACTTCTGAATCATTTCATTAGCTTTTTCGCTGTCATTAGCAACATCGTGTTCAGTATATTCAACGTTATTATCTTTAAAAAATGCTTTAGCTGATTTGCAGTATCCGCAAGTAGGTGTAGTGTAAATTGTTACATTTGCCATAATATTTTATTATTTTAGTATTTGTAATAGTATACCATATTCTCCGACCTTTGAGTAATAATTCTTTTATGAATTTATAAGTTAAGACGCTTCAAATATGAGAGTATCAGGATGGACTGAAAACCACGAAAACCAAAACCCAAATACAGGCACAATCTCTTCTTCACTACTTACATCAATAAATTGTGCGGTATTATTTTCAGAGTTATATCTTATTTCTATATCAACTCCAGCAAATGAATCTTGAGCTATTGTAATTTTCTTTAATTCTTCTTCAGCATATGCTTTAAACTGTCCGTTTACTTCCAATCCATACACAATTGCTTTCTCTTGATATAGTGAGCTTGTATTATCTACAGGAAAAAATATATCGCTATTATTTAGCTCGTAATAATTGCCATATGGGTCTCTTTCATAATTTCTAGGAAAACCAGTATCAATAGACAAAACTTCACCATTTGGATGTGGAAGGTACCCCAAACGTAAGACACTCTTTCTACGTTCTTAGTCATCATATAT
>CAZKTI010000060.1:0-5076 GCA_964555725.1 uncultured Gammaproteobacteria bacterium
TATCTATTTTTTGTATAGTAGGTGTTATTAGTTGAGGATTTATTGTGTTTAGTAATACAAATGATGAGAGCGCAATAACAAGTCCTAAGACAGAACCGTATATTAGATTTTTTGCATTTTCTACTCTACTCATATTTCCACCTGCCATTATCCATTGTAACCCGCCCCACATCATTACAACTGTAGCTAGCCCAACAACAACGCTAATCCCTATTTTATAGAGAGCACGTAAATAAGCAGGAAGATCTGCAAGCGCTGCGGCTGTAGCAAGTTCGGAAGTATCTTTTGTTAAATTAGACTGAGCGTTTAGAGGAT
This sequence comes from uncultured Gammaproteobacteria bacterium, assembly GCA_964555725.1. Lineage (GTDB taxonomy): Bacteria > Patescibacteriota > Patescibacteriia > CAZKTI01 > CAZKTI01 > CAZKTI01. Next base: position 316 of record CAZKTI010000060.1, read on the forward strand.
TTATAAGAATTAAAAAGAAAAAAAATGCTAAGCTTATCGATAGGTAGATTTTTTTGTTATTGTATTTCATTGGTTTTCATTACTGTTAGATATTTTTTGCAATTCTTTTGCTACTATTAAATCCAATTCTTCAAATGTTATTGCGCCGGATACTCTTTTATCGTTTATAAAAAAATATGGTGTTGAGTCTACTCCTAAGACTTCAGCTTCAATTAAATCTCTTTCTACTTTAGCACGTTCATCTTGTTCCTCAAAACAAACTTGCCATGAATCCAATTCCATTTTGATACCAGATGCAATGCTTTGATATGCAAAGTCAGATAGTGTGTTTTGGTTTTTAAATAATTCATCATGAAATTCCCAAAATTTTTGTTGTTTTTGAGCACATCTTGCAGCGATATGGGCATTCATACTTTCAATATATAGCGTACCGTGAGGTGCGTCTTTCCAAACATGCATGACATCTACAGGGTATTTTTCAATAATTTTGTCTAATGTATTTTGTATTGATTTACAAAATGGGCATGAGAAATCTGAAAATTCTACAATAGTTACCTTTGGATTTTTTGCACCTCTTTTTGGATCTATAAAAGTTATTAATGGCTTGTCTTCTGGAAGAATATCTTTTGCAGCTAATTGTTTACTAATTAGTGAGTCTGGTGAGTCTGCTATAATTGCTTCGTTTATGGGCTCTGAATTTTTTTTGAAACTACTTTGTAGTAGCATTAATGTTAATAGAGCTAAGATGGTTAATAGTGTACCTAAAATAAATAGTTTTTTTTCTGAAGATGCCATTTTATTTTAAACGTATGCTTTTGAGCTTTCCTGTAAATGAATCAGTAAAATAAAGATATTTTCCATCAGGTGATATTGAAATCGTACTTACAATCGAAAGAGAATCAAGCTCTGCTACTTTTTCAGAAGCACCAGTTATTGCATTAATTTTATATATTTCATCTGGAATACCATCTGCTATACTTGGAAGTAGCCCACTTCCGTCTGGTAAAAATTGTGGAACAGCACAGTATATATCAGTTAAACTAGCAAATGTACATTTATCCACGGTAGTTTTTATATTTAGCGGTTTTCTTCCACTTCCCACTGCTTCTCCTTGTGCATTTACTAACCATAACGTCGGACTATTTCCAGAAGAACTTGCACTTACGTTATAGAGTAATTGTGTTCCATTTGGATTCCATAAACTTTGATATCCATATCCATTAATTAATATTTTTCTAAAATTTTCGTCGTTTAGACCTATAAAAAATAATTCTTGTCTATCACCGTCATATGGCTCTGCGTATGAAGCCACCATTTGCCTATTAGGTGACCAATCAGGAAGTACGCGGTATGCATTTTCACCTATTGAAGCAATAACCCTTGAACCATTGCCGTCTGGGTCTGCGATTGCAAGTACATTATTTTCTGGTTCTAGCGATAGACTTTTAAAAACAATTTGATCTCCGTCAGGGGAAAAATTAAATGAAGACCAATGTTGTGGAAGAGTTACCTGTTCTCCTGTATTAAAGTCGTAGTATATATTTGCTCCATCTGGAAATTCTAAAATTGCATTTGTTGCACTTGGTGCCCATGTCACAACTTGTACTTGAGGAAATGTTTCAGATGATAGTGTAGTTATAGTTCCGTCAGGTGCTATGGTAAAAAATTTATCTTCAATATCGTCATAATAATTTACCCTTCCGTCTTCTCCAAGCGTTGCACCGCGTGTTATTGAATTGACTAGCGTTGTTGTCTCGGTAAGACCCCCACGCGCAATTGCTGAAGGAAATCTTTCAGGAGCACCAGCGTCTATTATTGGAGTTATTACACCAGGACCAGGTCCTGGCAGTATTCCAGTGGTCGATGTTGGGGTTATATCGGGAACTTCTACTGTAGGAGTACTTTTAAAAAATATAATATATATTAACCATCCTAAAATAATGATAATTAGAGCAAAGCCAATAATTATTCCAATACGACGTAATTTTTCAGGAGATATGTTCATGAATTTGATATTGAAATTCCTAAAGTATCACTTAGAAATAAAATTACTTTAAAAATCCAACTGTTTTCTATTATATCTACTATAAATATTGTAAACATTAATAATCCAAGAAAAATAATTATTTGTATTGTTATCAGAATCGTAGCCGCGCCAGTTTCAATCCAATTTATGAATTTTCCGGTCCCGGGAGCGCTTGATAGCCCAAACCATTCATCTCCGAATCTGCAGAATGTATTTGGCATGACAACATGCCCTATTGCATGAATAGGAAAATATAGGGTTGATATCCCAAAAGATGGAATTAACGTCCACCATGACCACCGTAGGAATCCGGTTGGTCCGAATTTACTAGCAATTGATTTACTAGGAATAACCGTTTTTGCAGTTCCTTTTTTAAAAAATTTTCTAAGATTGCTTTTATTTGTTAGCATTGCACCAGTTTCTCCCCCAGTAGCAAGTGGCATACCAGGGGTTGTTCTCCCAATGTTTTGCATTCTACTTTGGCGACGGGCTTCTTTAAGGCGACTGGCTTCTGCTTGTTCTTGGGCGGTTTTATTTTTTGACGATTTTAATTTGTCAGCTTTATTTAAAATTTTGTGACCTAAATATGAAGCACCCATTTTTGCCATTTTAAACTGCTCCTTATAGCTTCCGAGAGTGTCGGTGCTACTTATTAGACCAGTTAAATTAACACCTGCGCTTCTAGCCATTGCATTAATTATCATACCAACTGGTATAGCATCAATTAAATTTGAGTTTTTCATTATTATTTGATTTTATCAGCTAATGATGCCAGAGCTTGTTTATACTGTTCTGCTCTTGCAAATCTTTCTTTTTTTAATCCCACCTTTTTTTGATCAGAATTTGCTAAATTTAATTTATTGTCGATTTCTTTTATATCAAAAATAAATTTTTCCCCCAAACTTTTAATAAGGGTTTCTAGTTTTCTTACAATGTCGTTATCCTCATCTTTTTTTATGGCTTCAAAAAATTCTTCAGTATCAATTTTTATTTGGCTATTCACTTTTTCTATGTTCATATTTAAAATTCCATGTCAATAATATATTTTGTTTGCAGTACCAATTATACCATAAAAGGGTATATTTTTGTAACTTTAATTTTATGCTTTAGGCCCGGGCGTTTCCCATTTTGTTAAGTGCAGAAATACGCTCTTCTACAGGTGGATGTGTGCTAAACAACCTATTCATAAGTTTTTTTTGTTTAAAAGGTGCTGAAATAAATAAATGCGCAGTTGCATGGTTTGCTTTTTTCATCTCAATTGGAGATGCGCTTATTTTTTTAAGAGCATTTGCAAGACCTACGGGATATCTTGTGAGTAATGAGCCAGAAGCGTCTGCTAAAAATTCACGTTTTCTTGATACTGCTAGTTTAATTAATTCTGCAATAATGGGGGAGAGTATTATAAATAAAACACCTATTACAAGAATAATGAGTTGTAAACGGCCATCCCCACCGCTTCTTCTTTTTCCTTTCATTCCACCATAGAATTGCATTCGTAAGAAGAAGTCTCCAATGAGTGTGATAATTCCCACAAGAACAATCACAAGCGTCATTACTCGAATGTCATAATTTTGTATGTGTGATAATTCGTGTGCTGCAACTCCTTCAAGTTCTTCATTTTCTAATTTTTCGATGATTCCTGTTGTAAACGCAATTGATGCATGTTCAGGATCTCTTCCAGTTGCAAATGCGTTTAGTGCAGGATCTTCTATAATATAAACTTTTGGCATAGGAAGCCCAGAAGTTATTGCTAAGTTTTCTACCATTCTATATACATATGGATTGTCTTTTTGCAGAATTGGTTTTGCCTTATGTGTTGCAAGCGCTATTGCGTCACCTTTGAAGTATCCAACCGATGACGTTACTAGCGCAAATACAAGAGCAAATAGAAAAATTCCAATACCTCCTTCGAAGTAATATGAAAGAAACCAGCCAATTGAGCTTATAACAGCCATGAAGAGAAAAACAAGTATCCATGTTTTTCGCTTATTTGACGTAATTTGATTATACATACGTCTAAAATTAAACGATTTGCTTTTCGTTTAATTAAAATTTTACTTTAACGTTTTTTCGCTCTTCTTCGGAACCTGCTTCGAAAAAGTCTGCATCTTTAAAGCCCAGACGTTTTCCAATCATGTTAGTAGGAAAGACTTGTAGTTTTGTGTTGAAGTCTCTTACCATTCCATTGTAAAAGCGCCTGGAGGATTGAATTTTATTTTCTGTATCTGTTAGTTCGTCTTGCAATTTAGCAAAATTTTCATTTGCTTTTAAGTCTGGATAGCTTTCACTAACTGCAAACAGAGACTTAAGAGTAGATGAAAGCATGTTTTCTGCTCCAGCACGTTCGTTTGGGCTTCCCGTTTGTCCCATTGCTTTATTTCTAGCTTCAGTTACTGCGGTTAATACCTTGTCTTCGTGTTTAGCATACCCTTTCACGGTTTCTACAAGATTTGGTATTAGGTTGTACCTACGTTTTAATTGCACGTCTATATCCGACCACCCTTCTTGGACACGATTTTTACTTTTTATAAGACCGTTATACACAGCGATGATCCAAAGAACCACAGCAACGGCAACTCCTCCTATAACATATAATACTGTTGTGCTCATATAATATTATTACTTTGTAAAAAACTCACTTTTGTGGTATATTAAACTCGTGAATTTGTAAAATAATTATACCAAACACCTATATAAAAACAACATAGGCAAATAATAACATGAATCTTTTTTCA
>CAZKTI010000061.1:0-5054 GCA_964555725.1 uncultured Gammaproteobacteria bacterium
GAACAACTCCCCAAAAGAACACTACCACAGCTACTCCGATGAGGAGTGGGGCCAATACCCCTAAAATATCATTTACTGAATTTATTAAAGATTCAACATACCCAAAACTCTGAGCGTGTACAATATTTGGGGAAAGGAGATTAACGAAATTTATTGCTACTAAAACTATTATTTTATTCTTCATAGTAAAATACGATAATATGACAAAATTTATGAATATAAACTATAACTCTGGAACACCCGGGGCATCAATAGTTTCTATACCTTCGGTTCCAGACAATACTTGTAATATAGACACTAATCCCCAAATGGAAACTATGACAAATAAGGATATTACACCATAAATCATTAGTCCCCTACCTGCTATTCTTTCATCTGGATTGTCGGCGCCTTTGATATAGCGAACAACTCCCCAAAAGAACACTACCACAGCTACTCCGATGAGGAGTGGGGCCAAACTTTTAATTATTCCCTGTATTCCCACAAGTACATTAATTATATAATCAGGATCTACTTCCTGAGCAAATAATATTTGAGGTACAAAAAACACAAAAAGAATAAGGGAAATTTTCACTACCATTCTCATACTGAACTGATTATAAAATATCCATATTTACTTAACAATACACTTATAAACACAAAACACACCCCTTTTTAGGATGTGTTTTGCTAAATCTACTTTTTAAAGAGCAGATTACGGCGCAGGTACGAAGTCAGTCCCACCACCCACGTCACTAAGTCCAAGCCCTTCTGTGCCTGTAAGTGTTTGCAAGATGGCAACAAGTCCCCAAACTGAAACAATTACGAATAGAGCAATAACTCCATAAATCATCACTCCTCTAGCTTGAGCTCGCTTATCAGTGTCGTCACCTGCGGTAACATATTTAATTACACCCCCGAAAAATACAAGAACAGCAACACCAATAAGGATCGGCGCAGCGGCAGCAACAAGGTCGTGTATCTCTGAAAGCAATGTCTCCAGAAACCCTAAATCTGGTTCGTCTTGAGCAAATGCCAACAAAGGTAAAAGTGCTGTTCCTGCTCCTAGTGTACCAGCGATCTTTTTTCTAATATCCATATGTTTTATCTAATACTATTGTGATTTCGACCATTATACTTACTAAAATGTATAAGCTTATTTAAGAGACCTCTATCCTACTTATTCCAATTCTAGGTCTGCCACTGTGCCTGTAACTACCGTTATTACAATTTGCGCCCCAATCAGAAGTGCAGTACCAATGATTGCCCAGAAAAAGGTCTGTTTTGCCTTTACTATCTGAGTATCGCTACCACGGGCCGTAACAAACAGGAATCCAGAATAGATGATGAACATCGCAGCAACCGGTATACTTAATTGTATCACCACCCTCACAAGCGCCTCTAGAAATTCAACGAGAGTACCCGCAGCCAAGGGATTGCCTATTGAATTTGGCGGGTCTTGTGCATGAGCGTGTCTAGCACCCAAAAGTGCTAAACCTAGTATAGCGAATCTATAAAAACGCGGAAATATGCGTATATATAAGCTGTGGACAAGTTTTTTAGTCATTTTAACAGGTACTTGGTATCTCACTCCAATTAAAGTAAAGGGATATGTCGGCATCAACCAATACGAACATAATTGTATAAACAATTATCCATGCAATAAGCGCAATAATCAACCCGGCGATTGCATGCCATATAATGGTTTTACCGGTAGTTATTCTGCTTGGGTTTCCTCCACTTGTAAGTAAATATACCGCCCCAACAACGAGCGCAATAAGCACCAGTGGAATAATAATAAGTAATATAAAGTCTATTATGTTCCCAATAAGATGATATATGTCACAAAAAGTACATGGGTCACCCTCCCCTCCGCATGGGACAATCGCCGCTTCTGCCAAGGGCATAGCGATAAAAACAGAAAACATAAATACTGCAAAAAATACAAAAACAGCCTGATAAGTTAAAAGTTTCATTCCCTTAATAGGTCTCTTATTTGTACAGATGCCTGCGACAATGCTCCTGATGAGCTCTCTTTATTAGATAGAGCATTAATAATCATTCTCGCAAAGATGTTGTCGGTCTCTTCTGGGTCTGGGTCATGCCAAGCTCGTGCAATAATAGCTTCTTTGTAGAATGTATCTAAAAATGGGTCAGCTTTTCTCTCTGATAGATGGATTCTTTTTGCTGGAGGTAATCTTGAACTATCACTAAGTTCTTTTTGTAATTCATTTTTATTTATAACAAGTTCCCGTAGCGCTTTGTATGATGCATTCTTATTATCGGAACCTTTCAGGATGCCAATACCATAGATTGTGCCATAAGTTATCTCCTTGTCTGTATCCTCAAGTTGAGGAAAAGGCGCAACATCAAAATTTGTTCTCGGATTCTTCTCCCGAATAATGTTTGCATCACTTGCAAAACCAACATACATCGCCGATTGCCCTTCAGCAAAGTAATCAATTGAAAGAGGAAGAGAACTATTCCAAGAATAATTTGATTTAACAGGGTCGGCAAAACTTATATAATACTCTAAAACAGATTCAGCGCCACTACGATGTGTCTCTTTATCTACATTTATACTAAGTGTTGAATTTATTCTACCATGACCTGACACGCTGGTAATTTCGTTTCCAACTTGCATAATCAATGCAGACAAAATTTCCTTAAAATGCAGTACATTTGACGCTTCTCCAAGTGGAATTGCTGAACGTGAAATACGTCCCCTAACATCGCTCTCTGTTATTTCTTGCGCGTGCGCAAGTACTTTGCTCCATGTACTTGGTGGACTTGTTATTTTTTCATTATTAAACATGTCCCTATTCCAAAACAAAACAATGGGATCAATTAATATGGGGAGTGCATAGGTACCTTCATTCGTAAGGAAAATCTCTGAACCATCAACAAACAATTCTCTAAAATCCCTCTCTGGAAGGGCGGTGTCTGGAATTATATATAATTCATTCCTAATAGAGAGAAGTGAGTCGTGTGGAAAAAGGATTAGGTCGGGAATGGTATCATTTGATGTCGCACGCAATAAATCAAGTTCAAGAGTCTCTACATCCTTTTGTACATAATTCAATTTAATATTTCCACCACTCTCTTTATTAAATTTATTTATGACACGGAATATTTCGGGGCGATCAATAACGCCCCACATTACTAAATCTGCAGATAAAATATTCTCGGCACTTCGCCCCCCTGGGGTCGGGATAACCCCACTAAAAGTAAGGAGTCCGACAACTCCTATCAGGACAAAAATAATTAATATCGCTATTTGAAAATTACTCATTGTTCTTAACGAAAACTAATCCATAATGATGATCCCCTAAATCGTATTCGTCCCCATACACAAAACCACTATCCATCAACATCTGCTTTGCATCTGCCTGTTTAAAAACATGTTCAGGAGTTGGCCCAAGATGCCCATGGGAATCGGTCCAGTCTATAATCATTAGCCGCCCGCCCTTTTTTAGTATTCGATACACCTCCCGTATTGCAGCCCCCTTATCTTCAAGCTGAAATAATATATTGGACATAAGCACACCGTCCACGTATTCGTCTGCGAGCTTTGTACCTTTTTCAGTTTCTATGTCGGCCCAAATTGTTTCGACATTACTAAGGCCGGCGTCTTTTGCTTTGTCCCTAACATTTACAAGAACATCTTGTTGAATATCTACTGCAAAGACTTTTCCGTCTTTTCCTACTTTTTCTCCCCCAAGTATGGCATATATTCCGGTTCCGCAACCCAAATCTACAAACACATTGCCATGTGCAAGTTGAAGTTTTCCTATATTTTCTTCAGGATTAGTAAAAGCCATTTATTGGTATATTGTACTCTACAAATACCTCCGTTAGGAAAATATTTATAAACAGGTAATAGAAGCTATGGAATCTCCAGACTTAACCTTCATTATTCTCACACCTTGTGTTTGCCTGCCAAGCACAGGCACCTCGTCCAAGCTTATTCGAATAATTTGACCCTGTTTTGAAATAGCTAGAATGTCACCCTCCTCATCACACAAAACCATAGCCCCGACAATTGGTCCAGTTTTTTCACTTATTTTTGATGTTTTTATTCCTGAGCCACTCCTCTTCTGTGTTTTGTATTCTTTTAGGTTCGTCTTCTTTCCGTATCCTTTTGCGGTTACAACAAGAAACGTACCTCCTTTATTCCCTGACATAACCACAGAAGCCCCGACAATTGAGTCTTTCTTGGTAAGCTTAATACCTTTTACTCCCGCAGCACTTCTTCCCATTTGACGTGCATCTGCCTCAGAGAAACGTATAGATTGACCGTTTCTTGTAGCAAGAATTACATCATCCCCCTTCTCAACTGTCATCGCAGAAAGTAACTTATCATCTTTACCGAGTTTAATAGCGATTATTCCACTCTTTCGTACGTCAGCAAAACTTCCAGCATCAACTTTTTTTACAACACCGTTCTTTGTAACCATAACAACAGATGCTTTGTTTGTATTCTTTGCAACAGGCAGAACTGATGTGATTCGTTCTCCTTCGGCCACAGACAAGAAGTTCATAATCGACTTGCCCTTCGTCGCACGCTTCCCTTCAGGAACGTCATACATTTTCACCTGATACACTTTTCCCCTATCTGAAAAGAAAAGTAAGTCGCTATGGGTACTTGCAGTAACAAAAATATTTACGAAATCTTCTTCTTTTGTGTTCAGGTCAATCACTCCTGTGCCACCACGTTTTTGTTTACGGTACTCTTTTGGGTCAGTTCTTTTTATATAACCTCCATTAGTAAGGACAAGAACATTCTCTTCATCAGGAATTAAATCTTCAATAGAAATATTTTTTACACCAGTTGGAATAATCTTAGTTCTTCTTGCGTCACTGTATTTTTCTTTAATTTCTTTAAGTTCATCGCTTATTACCAACAGAATCTTCTTAGAATCTGCCAAAAGAGTCTTGAGATCTTTAATCAAAAGTTTTTTATCTTTAAGTTCATCTTCTATTTTTTTACGTTCAAGACCTGCAAGTTTTTGAAGTCTCATTTCTAAAATTGCTTTTGTTATAGAAGAACCAGTAGGACGTAATACTGCGCCAGC
>CAZKTI010000062.1:0-5002 GCA_964555725.1 uncultured Gammaproteobacteria bacterium
AAGAGGCTGAGAGATTTGGGCTTTGCCCAAAACAGGTCAGCCGGCGTGAAAGCCCGTTTATTCGTCAACGCCAAAACGTTTGTACGTCATGGATGAGTCTTTCCCAAACCAATATTTAATTTCGTGTTCTGCTTCTTCTGGAGTTTCTGACGCATGTACTATGTTCATTACTGCTCTTTTTTCCTTATTTGCGAGGGCCGGAGAATCTATTGAGTAATCACCACGTATTGTACCCATGTCTGCAAGGTATGGCATTGTTGGTCCTGCTATTTTTCTTACAACATCTATTGCATGAATTCCTTGCACTATCATTTTTACCATAGGGGCAGATGTCATAAAATCTAAAAGCCACTCGCGAACCTTTTTACCGATCTCTTCTGGATCTTCAGTACCTAGCTCTTTTTTTGCATCGAAACCGTATTTTTCATATGTGCTTAAAGTTTTATGTCCCAAGCGTTCAATCCATTCTTTATTTTTTGGATAATGATTATCTATTTTTTCATGTGTAGGCACGAACATCTCAAGTGCTACAATTTTTAAATCTCGTTGTTCTAATCGTTTAATAACTTCGCCAATTAATCCTTTTCTTACACCGTCTGGCTTAATCATGAGGTATGTTTTTTCTTCTTTTGGATGGATCATATTTTATTTTATATACTTTCCTATAGTTTCTAAAACTTGAGAAGGAGTATGCTCTACTTTTACTAAATATTCTACTGCTCCTTTCTCTATGCCTTTTTTTCTATCACTTTCTTGACCAAGGTTTGTTAGAAGTATTACTGGGACATTCTTGGTTGATGCATCTTCCTTTAATTTTGCTAAAACAGCAAAACCATCTAGTTGTGGAATAATAACATCGAGTAGGATTATATCAGGTTTTTCGTTCTTAGCAACCTCTAGTCCCTCAACACCTGTCTTTGCTGTAAGTACATCATATTTTTCTTTGAATTTCATTGAATACATTTGGATGATATTGTTGTCATCCTCAATAATGAGTACCTTTTTTCTATTAGTATCTGCCATATATAGAGTATACACGAACTTTGCTCCAATCAAAATAGTTAAGATTTCCTTATTCTCGTATTATTATGTCTCCGTCTGTTTTAAATAATATATCACCTTCAATATCTGTTCTCAGCACCTCTCCTCCAAATCTTTCCAGAGTTTTTAGCACCTTTTGATGTGGATGTCCGTATTGATTATCTGCACCTACCATTATCACAGAAAATATGGGAGAAACACCTATAATAAAATCTTCCTCAGAAGATGTTCTGCTTCCTTGATGGGCTACTTTTAATATATCTGCCTCTATGCCCTCTCCTTTTTCTATCAGATATCTTTCGACGTCTCTTGGAATGTCTCCTGTAAAAAGCACTCGTACACCGCCAAATGTCAAACGATTCACTATTGAAGACGCGTTAATATCTCCTCTACCAAATTCTTTTGAAGCATCTGGATAATAAAACTCCATATAAGAAGTTTCGTTAAATTTTATTTCCATTTTTTCTTTTACTATGTGTGTTTTTATATTTTTTTTATTTATTATTTCTTCAAAATCATTATATAGATTAAGATTGTCTCTGGTAACGCCGTTATGTATTAACAGCCCTACATCATATCGTTTCAGCACCTCCACAATTCCTGACAGGTGATCGCTGTGAGGGTGTGAGAGAATTATATATTCAATAGTTCTATCATAAACAGGAATGGCTTTAGATACTTTTTCCAATATCGCCATATTTGGTCCGCCGTCAATAAGTATTTGAATATCATTTGGTAGCACGATAAGAGATGAGTCACCCTGACCTATATCAAAAAAATAAATTTCTGCACTTCTATCATTTGCAAAAAATGCTACATATCCTGTTAATGTTAAAAAAATTATTACTACTAAAGAAGCGATTGTTCGTACTTTATTTAACTCTGATTGTGTCATATTTTTTCTTTTTTAATATTTTTATACTGCTAAATATTATTCCATACAATAAAATGCTTCCGAGTAATGAGAACGTTTCAAATGACAAATATCCTTGTGGTATAAGTTCACCGAAACGCGCTATAGCTATTACAGCAGAAATTATTAACCATGCAGGGACTGAAAAAATATATGTGATTACTCCTATACTTCCAAATACTCCTGCTATAAAGCTAAAGAGCATGGCAAACGGTATAAGTGGAATTATCAAAATGTTTATTGGAAGCGCTGTTAATGAAACACCTCCGAAATAATACATAGACAATGGCAGTGTAAAAATTATTGCGGAAATGGTAGCTGAAAATGTTTCACGTGCAAATAATTTATTAGGAATAAAAAAGCTAAATCTAAATATTAATGGCATGTATACGAGAAGTCCGAGCGTTGCCATAAATGATAGCTGAAATCCTATGTCCCATAAAAGTATTCTGGGGCTTACCATAACCATGAAAAATGCTGCTAATAATAATATGTTTTCTGAGTGGGTATTTCTTCCAATCTCGTAAGCAAGTAATACTACTACTCCCATAACTGCTGCTCTTGTAATTGAAGGTGATGCACCTGTTATAAAAACGAAAACAATGAGGCATAGTAAAATCCCCCAAAACATAAAGGTCCGTGGTATACCCACCCCTCTTCCAATGAAAAGGAGTGCTGCAATAATTATTGAAATATTAAATCCGGAAAGTGCTAGTATGTGGGTAATTCCCACACTCCTAAATGTTAGTTCTAATTTTTCTGAAATTCCCCTCCTCTCTCCAAGAAGAATGCCTATAGCAAGAGATGCATGTGGTTCAGGAAGTGTATCATTAATATTCTGAATAAAATTTTTCTTAACTGATAGAACACTTTTCCCTAATGATTTACTTTCAGTTTTTTTAATATTTTTTGGAAATGGACATATTGCGTATATTTTAAATCTTTCCAGATACTTATCGTATCTAAAACTTTCGTAAGGTTCTGGTTTTTCCAAATTACACGCTACCTCTATTTTATCCTTATACATAAACTCTGTTTCTAGATTATCAAGTATCAATACTCTTCCTGAAATATTTATATTTTCTATCATTATATTTCCTATAGTTAGTTTTTGATGAGTATCACGCAAGTCTGGCTCCTTTATAATTTCACCTAAAATTTCATGAGTATTACTAAGATAATTTCCTATAAATGCAACTCGGTCTTCTTTTTCATGTATTACACCCATTCTTATAAAACCAACAGTGATACCAATTAAAATTACACATAGTATACGTATATATTTTTGAAAACGGTAAAATGTGTAAAGTAATATTGTTGTTATTATTAAACAGTATGTGACAATCCATGGAATTAAAAAGAGATCGCTTATTGCGATCCCCACTGAGAAACTTGTTATAAAAACTAGCAAACGCTTGGACTTAGTCATCACCTGAAACCTTTTTTTGTAAATACTGAATTATAAAATCATCAATATCTCCATCTAGCACTTTTTCTACATCAGTAACACTAAACGATGTTCGGTGATCCTTTACTTGTGTGTAGGGATGTAAAACATATGAACGCGCTTGATTGCCCCACATTGCTTTTTGATGATCTCCTTTTATATCTTGTATAAGTTTTTTTTGCTTTAATTTTTCCAGATGAAATAATTTTCCAGCCAATATTTTCATCGCTGTTTCTTTGTTTTGGATCTGTGAGCGCTCATTTTGACAAGTAACTACAATACCTGAAGGGATGTGTGTTATACGGACAGCTGAATCAGTGGTATTTACTCCTTGCCCTCCTTTACCTGACGAACGATATGTATCTGTGCGTAAATCTTCATCATCTATAACCATCTCTGATTTTGGAAGCTCCGGGGTAACTTCAACAAGTGCAAATGATGTGTGTCTCATCTTTTCTGCGTCAAATGGCGAAATACGTACTAGTCTGTGAACCCCTGCCTCACTTTTTAAATTTCCATATGCGTAGGGACCCTCAATGGCAATAAGTGCACTTTTTATTCCTGCCTCATTTCCCTTACTATCGTGAAGTAGCGTAACCTTCCACCCCTTGGATTCTGCAAAACGTGAATACATTCTAAGTAGCATTTCTGCCCAGTCTTGTGCATCTGTGCCGCCTGTGCCTGCATGTATGTTTAATATTGCGCTTTCTGTATCAAATTTTTCTTTAAATAATGCAGCTCTTTTTCTTTTTTTAAAAAGTGCTTCTAGTTCGTTGTATTGTTTATGCAATGATTCAAAAACAGAAGTGTCAGATTCCTCTATTGCGATACTAATAACTCCTAATAGCTCCTTTATGCCGTCTTCCAATTGCTTCCACTCGCTTAGCTCGTCTTCAATATTTGCAATATCTCTACTTACTTTTTTTGCATTATCTTGGTCGTCCCAAAATTCTGGCTGATTTTGCTCGGCTTGAAATACATGTAAACGCCGAGTGAGCGAGGCGAGGTCAAAGTAACCCCCTATACGAATCGATGTCCTCTTTTAGATCGTTCGCTTTAGTATGTAATTCGTCAATATTACTCATCTTTAAATTCCTCTAATGTAACTGTTATTAATTGCTCTTCTGCGCCCCTTAATATATTAAGTATTGCCTCGTCTCCTGGTGAATATTTACTTATGACATTACCAAGACTTTCATTTTCTGTTATGTCCGTTCCATCTACTTGTAAAATTATATCACTTTCCTTTAACCCTGCCTTGTCTGCCGGACTTTCAGGAACAACCGCCGATTCGCTTACGTCTCTTCCTGGCAGGAGTATTGCACCATACTCAACTGATAGGTCATTGTCAATCGCAACTGTTTTATTATTCAATGTATATCTGACACCTAGCCATGGTCTTACGATTCTACCATATTCAGTAACACTTTCCGCAACTCTTTTTGCTGTGTTTATTGGAATTGCAAAACCAAGTAATCGCCCTGCTTGTGATATTGCTGTATTTACTCCAATCACTTCACCTTTGAGATTAATAAGTGGGCCGCCTGAATTTCCTGGATTAATAGCGGCATCCGTTTGTATTGCCTCTTCTATAACTTCTG
>CAZKTI010000063.1:0-4987 GCA_964555725.1 uncultured Gammaproteobacteria bacterium
CCTACGGGAGGCTGCAGTCAAGAATCTTCCGCAATGCGCGAAAGCGTGACGGAGCGACACCGCGTGGTTGAAGACGCCCTTCGGGGTGTAAAAACCTTTTATCAGGGAAGAACGATGACGGTACCTGATGAATAAGGGGCTGCTAAACTCGTGCCAGCAGCAGCGGTAATACGAGTGCCCCAAGCGTTATCCGGATTTATTGGGCGTAAAGCGTGTCCAGGCGGTTTGGTAAGTAACTTGTCAAATCTCAAGGCTCAACTTTGAGACTGCGAGTTAAACTACTAAACTAGAGAACGGGAGAGGCAAACGGAATGGCCGGTGTAGCAGTAAAATGCGTTAATATCGGTTGGAACACCAAAGGCGAAGGCAGTTTGCTAGAACGTTTCTGACGCTCACACACGAAAGCATGGGTAGCGAATGGGATTAGATACCCCAGTAGTCCATGCCGTAAACGATGGATACTAAATGTTGGCAGTATCGACCCTGCCAGTGTTGTCTACCTAAGTTAACACCTTAAGTATCCCGCCTGTGGAGTACGGCCGCAAGGCTAAAACACAAAGGAATTGACGGGGATCCGCACAAGCGGTGGAGCATGTGGTTTAATTCGACAATAAGCGAGGAACCTCACCAAGATTTGACATATAGCTGCAAATCCTCAGAAATGAGGACTTCTTCGAGAGTGCTATACAGGTGCTGCATGGTTGTCGTCAGCTCGTGTCGTGAGACGTATGGTTAAGTCCCTTAACGAGCGCAACCCTCGTCCTATGTTACTAATTTCATAGGAGACTGCCTTGGATAACAAGGAGGAAGGTGAGGATGACGTCAAATCAGCATGGCTCTTACATCTTGGGCTACACACGTGCTACAATGGCAGGTACAAAGGGGCGCGAAGCGGAAACGTGGAGCAAATCCCATCAAAACTTGTCTCAGTTCGGATAGAAGTCTGCAACTCGACTTCATGAAGTTGGAATCGCTAGTAACCGTGAATCAGCCTCGTCACGGTGAATACGTTCTCGGGTCTTGTACACACCGCCCGTCAAGGCAAGGAAGCCGATAGCACCCGAATGTCTAGTTTATCTGGGCAGAAGGTGAGATTGGTGACAGGGCTTAAGTCGTAACAAGGCATCCGTAGCGGAAGCTGTGGATGGATCACCTCCTTTCTAGGGAGTATAGGTCAAGTTGATTAAATTCAACTCATATTACGGTCGGCCCCCTCTTTTCTAAAAGAGTGGGGACCAGGGAATTCCACACATACTTAGTTGTCAAAAACAAACACCCGCAAGGGTGTTTTTGTTTTTGGCCTCGAGCGTTAGCAGAGAGGTTAACAAAATGACATCTTAAAAAGATGTTTTTTTGTTGTTCATCCCGAGATTGTCGAGGGATTAATTCCTTATACCCCGCAAGGGGTGTTTTTTAATGCTAGTTCTTTTCCAAAAAACCAAAGATTTTGGCAGGGACTATGGGGACCGGGAACTGGTCCCCCTTTGTCCCTCCCGACCCTGCACCCCCTTCAGCCCCTTGAAGGTGCGGAGCCGATCGATACCTAAAACCGCTTCACCAAGGTGAAGCGGTTTTAGGTATTGATCTTCTGGGCTTCCAGTGGCTTCGTGACATCGGATTTGAAACAAACAAGATCTACCGCGCCATCATCTACGAGCGTGAAAAAGGTGACCATCACCTGATTACCCTATGGTTTGAAGACCCCACTGACCCTTGGGTGATAGACCCTACTGGTGCATCGACAAAATCCGTGGTCAAGATGTCGGCAATCACCAAGTGGAAGCCAATTGCAATGTTCAATGAAAATTATTTGTATGCAATTGAAATGCAACCAACTGTATACAAAAAATAAACTCTCTTAGGCAAAAAGGGAGTTTTTATTTACTTCATAATTTTAAAAAGAGTTTCTTAAATGCATTGACACTTTAGTTATTGTATGCAACAATAGTACGTTCCCAATTAGGAACCACGTTATTTTCATAGCACTTCCACAAAGGAAGCGCTACAACAAAAAGGAAACTTTGTGAACCGCGTTATCTCGTTTTTGATGATGTTCGCCCTAATCTGTGCTTGCGGAACCGCAACTGCACAGGAACAGGAAGACCCTCAACCCACACCGGATACCACCGCGGAACTTCTCCATCAGATTCAGTGGATCCGCACGGCTATCGAGGAGTCCCCGATCAGCCCTGATGTGATTCTAAACATGACGGGACATCTCTTCATGCACAGGCAGGGCGAAAGGATCAAGAGCTCCCTGAACGCCATCAGGAACGGATCCCTTAGCGCACTGGGCGATGCTGAAAAGGCAATCGAGCAGGACAACCCTGGGCTTGCCGCAACTCACTTTGCTGCTGCACTTCGTCTGTTCGCAGGCTACCACGAAATTGCCAAGGAACTCATCGAGTTCTTGGTAAACAACAATGAGAAAGACCTGGAGGAATTGGAGCGGAAGCTGAAACAATTCGAGACTGAAATCTGAACCAAAGCAGAGGTGAAACGATGACAATTCAAGTGCTTGCTCTCGTGTGTGTTTTCCTGTGCGTGAGCATCGACATCAAGCTCTGCCTTATTTTCATGGGGCACTTCGAGAGAACGCGATTGCTGATAATGTTGGCAATGGGCTTTCAATTGCTGGTGCTCTGGTACGTAGCGCCTCTTGGAACCGTAGTATTCGGTCTTCTGATAATGGCGATTCCAAGCTATCTCGCAGCGCGAATCTACCACAAAGCGCCCCCTAACTGAAACCAAGCCGAACGGTATAAACCAAGTAGGCTTTTATTTTAAACTAAATATACAAAAAACCAGCGTATTACGCTGATTTAATGTTATGGTCGGGGTGAGAGGATTTGAACCTCCGATCTTCCGCTCCCAAAGCGGACGCCTTAGCCACTAGGCCACACCCCGTGGTGGTGCCGGGGGAGAGAATTGAACTCTCGACACCATGATTTTCAGTCATGTGCTCTACCACTGAGCTACCCCGGCATATACTTTTTAAATGGTTATAATTTTATGGTGGGCGTGGGAGGACTTGAACCTCCGACCTCCTCATTATCAGTGAGACGCTCTAACCAGCTGAGCTACACGCCCTTAATATAAAGATATGAGGGAATACCCTCAAAAAGTAGTATCACAATACAAGAAAAGTTTTAAAAAATCAAGCATATATATATTAAAATAAAAACCATATCATTACGATATGGTTTAGCTGTTGTTACCCCCTTCCGAATCCACGGACAAAATGGTGCTCACTCTCGCCATCTGCAAATACAGAAAACTCGTGTGCCTCTTCCCCGGAAGCAAGGACTCCGCTTCTAACAAGCACCAAGGAAGAGCCATTGGTCTCAAAAACAGCAAACTCACCATTATCGAGCAATCCCCGAATGGACTCCCGTACCTTGTCGTGATCGGCGCTCTCGATTTGCACAGGATTTTCCCGTGACCCCTCAAGTGCCTTGCGTGTGAAATACTTGCGTGTCCGCACTTCTGCGGGCATAGCAGGTTCCCCCTTTACCATGTTTGAATGTTCAAAAATACCAGCTGTGAAAGGCTGGTTTTTAACTACGTTTATTTATTTAGACAAAAATCAGACTTCCACTTCGGGCTGGATAATAATAATGCTAATAATCTGTCTTTTGAAATTTTGCATACTTAAACTATATACGATAACAAAAATCTGTTAACAAGTTTGGAGATAAAAGACCTTTTGCAAGGTCTTTAGTGCTCGGCGGCGAGCGTTGTGACTGCGCCCGGAGGAAGGCGCTTCCCTGTCAGTGTTGAAATAGTCTCGAGTGTTGCTGTGTCAAATGCTGCAGCGCCAGACTGCTGGATGTATTCAAATAAAGCATTTGCTGCAACCGTGCGCATGTCGGGGTTGTTGCTGGAAAGCTGCCGCTCCCAGAACTCTATTGTTACTCGCTCAAAACGAGTAACGGCCCCGTCTTCCCTATCACGCATGATGAGCGTATCCGTTCCTTCAAAACGGAATGTGCTCGAGTTGCAAAAGCAACCGAAATAGAAAGGCCTGAACTCAGTGGTGACGACGCTGTCACCAACCTTGAACGAACCGTTCGTGTGCATTCCAGTGATGCCTTCACCACCACGCGCAGTGCCATCAGCGAAAAGCTCGAGATCCTTGTCCCCTTCCACAGAAACCCATCTGCCGATGAGTGCAGGGTCGTCACCATCACCTGCAAAAGCAAGGTTGGTGTCTGTGGTCATGAAAAAGGCAAAAACGAATGTACCGAGGAATATGAAACGCTTCATAGCCTCAGCTCCTTTTTAGGTTGTGAACGTACACACCTTTTATACACATTATACACAATTTACTAACATTAGGAAAATAAAATAAAACGGGCATACAGATTGACAAAAGACATAAAAACACGTAATAAAACTATAGTTTTGCTCTCTACATCACAATCTTTTTCGCGGCCGTAAGGTGCGCAGCACACTGGAGGAAATCATGAGCGACCAATACAGAGATGAAATCATCGATCCGGGCAATCGCGCGCATCACAGCTAGGAAGAGATGTCTGCTACGGCAGTCACAAGAATTGTAAGGCGGTTGAGGTTGTGCCTCATCAACCTGGCAATTTCAGAGACGCGGTTGGCTTCATGTGGAAACCACACGTTCTTGAACTGATGATGCAGAATCATCGTCAACCTTCTTGGACTATGATGGAAGAATTCGAGAATGATGGGGCTGGGGGCAAGCCTCAGTTCACGACTCTCGTCAGCACCCCGGAAGCTTTTGCTGGATTGGGATGGGAAATCATCACAATGACAGCAGATGACTTTGCAAGGTCTGGGCGGTTCCCAGCTGTAATGTCAAACGACATGGCAGTCAAGCGAGTTACCTCTGAGAACTTCCCACTCGTGGAAGCGTGCCTCAATGGCTTCGGCAAAGCACTCGGGAAATCAAATCTCGTCAACATCACTGGCGAGACCGCAATCATGCCTCACAGTGTGACTGCTTTCTGTGATG
>CAZKTI010000064.1:0-4921 GCA_964555725.1 uncultured Gammaproteobacteria bacterium
CAAACGATAGATCGTTAATTTTATCTACCGTCGTTTCAATTTCTCTTGGATACCCTAGACTCACTGGGAGCTTTAACTGTTTTTTTGCTGCATCAACTAAATGCGGCAGCTCCGCACCACCACCTACAAGAACTGCGCCTGCTGGTAGTCTTCCGCTCCGTTTTACTTTTCTTAGTTCTGCGTCTACCTTATCTAAAATTTCTTCGGTGCGTGCTTCAATTATTTCTGCAACATGTTTTCTTGAAACGCTTTCTGTTTCTAGTTCATCAAATTCAGAAAGGTCTATCATATCTTTTTTTGGAATTGCTGCAGACAGTGCTGTTCCATAATCTTTTTTTACTTGTTCTGCAACATCCAGTGATGTTCTAAGTCCAATTGCAAGATCGTTTGTTATATGCACACTCCCTACAGGAATTATTGCTGCATGAATAAAGTTTCCTTCTTCAAATACCACCATTTTGGTAGTTGGTCCACCAATATCTATTAATACAACTCCTAACTCTCGCTGTTTTGGATTTAAAACGCTCTCTGTTGCTGCAAGTGGTCCTAGCACTATATCGTCTATTGATACTCCGGCTCTGTAAACGCATTTAGTTACCTTTTTTATTTGTGAAGCAAGCGCCATAATGAGAGTTGCCTCTGCTTCAAGCCGAATACCTGTCATCCCTACTGGATCTTTTACTCCTAGCTGATTGTCCACCGCGTAACTTTGAACGAGTGTGTGTAAATTTTCATAATTTGGAGGGGCTGCTACCATTTCTGCTGCTTGTTGAGCACGAGTTAAATCATCTTCTCTAATTTCACCTGAGGTGCGTGCTATTGCAACCACTCCTTTACTTACCTGACTAATTATTGAGCCTCCTGAAATGCCAACCCAAACACTTTCTATCGGTCTTCCTATCATTTTTTCTCCCTCATCAAGTGCGTGAGAAATAGCTGATGTCGCTTCATCAATGTTAGTAACTACACCCCTTGTTACACCTACAGATTCAACATCTACAGCACCGAGTATGTTAAGAGTATCTCCTTCTGGAGATATTTGTGCCATAACAACGCGTATGCGTGTTGATCCAATATCTAAACTAGCAAAAATAAAATCACGGGGCATTTATACTTATTTCTAAATCGTAAAAAACTTTCCTGTCTTTATATAATACTTATGAACAGGATATATCATGAATAAATTATACTAAAAATTTATGTTTACGACAACAATATTTCAGTAATATATGGGTAAAATATGAGAATTCCTATAATAACTGAAGCTATTGATGCCGTTAGCACTACGGCTGCCATAGTGTCTTTAATTATTTCAACATAATTATGCAGTCGGGGCTTCGCAATATCGACAAAACGCTCCAATAGTGTATTTAACATCTCAAGCATCAATACCATACTTACTACAAGTAAAACTACTATCATATCAATACGAGAAAGTCGTAATACTATTGCTATTAACACAACCAAAGCACCGATGGTACTTTCTATTTTAAAATTACGCTCCTCTTTCCATACTCGTTTTAGTCCGCTTAGTGCAGAAGCTATGCTTTTTTCTAGTGGTCTCATGTTCTTAGTGTAGCAAGAATTCTATCAGTAAGTCCAAACATGATAGTTTTTTCTTTGTTTGTGTGATGATCATATCCTGCGATATGAAGTATTCCGTGTACAAGTAGTCTACTCATTTCTTTTTCATAGGTATTAAAAAAAAGATGTGCCTGTTTTTTTGCGACTGTTGGGCAAATTATAACTTCTCCCCAATATGCATTTTTTTCTACTGTATTTTTTTCTTTCTCTAACTGAAAAGATAATACGTCTGTGCTTTTGTCTTTACCACGGTATTCTTTATTTATTTTACGTATATCCTCAGGTGTTACGAGTGCAATAGAAAGGTGTACATTGTTTTTTTTAATTGCCTTTAATGTTTTTTTTGCTACGCGAGTAATATGATCTTCAGGGAAGCGGGCGTTTTTTTTAACACCACTTTGATTGATTTCAATGGTAACTGACATTTATTAACTAAAAGATTTCAAAATGTATTCCCAAATTGTAGGGTAGCCTGTTTCTGCTTTGCCATTTACTTTATATGTAATAAGTACAATGTGTGAGTCAATGTTTATTATTACCTGCCTCCCGTTTTGTGCTTCAAGTCCCACGAATGTATTAAATGCTGTTTGAGAAAATACAGCAATATCTGTTCCTGGGTATGTGTCTTCTAACCATTTGGTAGTTGTGAATGGTGGCTGGTTTTTAAATAATTCTATAGTTATTGTATCACCGTTTTTTGCCAGAAAAACTTTTTTTTCATCTGTACTTTCCTCTGCTTGTAACCATGCAGTAGGAATTGCAAGAGAAAAAGCAGGATCAATATTTTTGTATTGTTGAAATTTTTCACTGTTTTCTAAAGTCTCCCCTGCCTTTGTTGGGTCAAACCCAGCGAGTAACTCAGCTCCGTCTAAAAATGAATCGCCATCTGTATCTGCTACTTGTTCATCACTTCCTATAATAGACTCTTCGATATCAGTAAGGCCATCTGAATCAAAATCTAAGCTTTTTGGTAATAATGGTAAAAATGGAAATTCTTCTCCACCTTCTTTTACGTCTTCATCAATAATATCATCTGTCGTTGTGGCGATTTCTATTAGTTCAGGTTCTGTTGTTGTGGCAGGTTTTTCACTTACATCTTCTTCAATAAATATGTCTGTATCTGAACTTGCAAATTCCCCATCATTTTGTGTATTTTCTGCATTATCTTTTTGGAATACAAAAACATAAATGGACGCTATAGCAAATGCAAATACTACTAGTGAAATAATTAATATAATTACTAATGTTCTTGATGCTTTTTTCTTTTTTTTCAAACCCGTAAAAAACTCACGTGGCATTACGTATATTTCACCATCAAACTTTTTATCATTTATCAAATCTGAATCAGTTTGTAGTCCATCTTTTACACTCGTAACCTCAATATCCGGATCAATGGAATTACTTTCTAATTTTGCTTTTCTGAATACCATACCCTACTCTTGATTCAATACTGCGGTAATATCATCTAGCCTACCTTCATCATTTGGATCAAATCCTGCCTTTACCTCATCTCCATCAGAAAATCCGTCGCCATCGGTATCTATTATTCTTGGATCTGAAAAGTAAATATCTACCTCATCTCTATCTGATAGCCCATCTCCGTCTGAGTCTGGATTATCTATCATAAGTCCTAACCCTTGCTCTTGAATGTCAGATAAGCCATCTTTGTCCGTGTCAATCTCTTTATCTTCAATTACGGTGCTCGGTACAGACGGGATTGGTTTTTCGTCAATTTGCTTTTGTACCACCTCTTCTTTATTAATAAATGAAAGAATGCTTGGGAAAAATATCCATACAAGGCCTGCACCTATGATTAGTATTATAAATACAGTCATAAAAAAAAGAACTTTATTTCCTTCTTTTTTTATCTTTTTTCTTCTTCTTCGCTTAGATACAACGGTACCTTCATGCTCAATCTCGACATTAGATAATATGTCTTCAGGTAAATTTTTATAGTCCTTTTTCATAAATTTATTATATCACGTCGTATTATAAAAACTAAATTATTAAAGAACCACAACGCTCAATTCTCCTGACATACTTTGACTAATATCGCCATCTGGAGGGTTTCCATCTGAATCGTATGATTGGAGATTAAAGAAATATTCAACTCCAGTACCAAGGTTTAGTGATGTTCTTGTTTCTTGTCCAACATCACGTACTTCTAAATATGTACCTGAGGTAGTTCCTATATATAATCGATAACCACTAATGTCTGGATCAATATTACATGATTCTGCTATTGGACAATCTGATGCAACGCTACAAGTATCTGCTACCGTTATGGAACAGTTTCCCCTTCCCCATGTTGCATCTACAACACCAGGAATAGTGCTTTGTACATCAAATCCAACTGGTCCTAATGGGGGGACAAGGTCTGTAACCACAATAGAGTTGAAGTTTGAATATGAACTTTCTCCACCTCCTGAAATAAGACCGGAACGAGTATAAGCAGAAACCGCAAAAAAGTATTCTTTACCGTTTTCTAAACCTGGAATTGTTGCTGTGAGCCCAGCTGGAAAATGAACGTCCAAACTGAATGGATACCTTCCCTCAGCATCACCCCAGTAAATATTAAACCCGTCTGCTGAACCTGCGGAATTATCTGTCCAGCTTATTTCTACCTCACCTCCTGTTTGAGATATGCCTGGTATTGATAGACTATCTAATGTGGGTGCTCTAGGAATACCCTCTCTATTAAAAATGACATCCTTAAGTCCCGCAGGGGCACAAAAACCATCACTAATACAATTTCTGCTTTCTGGTAGGCATGCACATGCTGGGTCCCCTGCTCCTTGGAAAGAACATGTTGCATTTGGAAGACCTCCTCCATAACATACCAATGAAGGTGTTGTTCCGACTTCAACTGGTGAAGGGTCTAGCGCAGGAAGATCGTCTGCGGTTCCTGGTGCACCATCGTCACGGCAATAATAAAATTCAAAACTTGTTTCAGCATCTCTGTATGGGAAACTATCTAAGTCTGGCCAAGGATTTTGACATGAAAATAAATGTATACCTAATGTCTTTGCGAGTATATTAGAAGGCTCTGCAGGATTTTTAGCAATTACTGTAAGATTTCCTCTCACATCTTTTGCAAATCCAGAAAGTGCGTCGTCAACAGTAATTACACTTTCTTCATCTGTTGCAGCGCCAGTAAGTTCACGATTGAAGAAATTTGGACCAGATTCAAAATAAGTAAAATCTGTATTCAATGTCGTTCCCTCTACATCAAATGCCTCTACTTCTAAGTAATGTTGGCTACCTGCGTTGTTAGGCATTGAACCTGTCAGCACAGACCAACCCGTCGTTGCATCTAAAATATCATCTCTGCATGTAT
>CAZKTI010000065.1:0-4893 GCA_964555725.1 uncultured Gammaproteobacteria bacterium
TTTTTCGATGGCGGGAGTGAAGGGACTCGAACCCTCGGCCTTCTGCGTGACAGGCAGACGCTCTAACCAGCTGAGCTACACCCCCAAAAGTAGAGCCCAGTATATCATTTTATCTGAATAATGCAAGTGTTAATAAAATAGAAAAAGCGGGTTTAGCCCGCTTTTTCTATTCCATAATAATTCTTTTATAATGTAGTGAATGAGCTCTCGGTACTTGTTGCCACATTTGTATCAGCATCTTCTGATTCAACCATAAAGAAGTATTGTGTTGATGTCGCAAGTCCTGTTAATTCAAGGCTATGTGAAGTTACAAATGCTCCATCTGATACCGTATCTGTAGTGGTAGCAGTATCCAAACTAGAATCAGCATAAGTTACTTTACTAGTAGCATCCTCGTCAGTATCCCACTCTATTACTGCAGATGTTGATGTTGGTGTAGAAGTAATACTGCTAATAACTGGTGGGGTTGTGTCTGGTTCTGGTTCAGGCTCTGGGATTTCTGGTGTGGTGAATGTCATTTCACTTGAGGTTGCAGTGTTATTGTCTGCGTCCTTTGAAATAACTCTATAGTAGTATGTGGTTGACGCTGTAAGCCCTGTGATTTCTAATTCATGGCTTGTTACTAATGTACCATCTGTTACAGAATTTGTGGTTGATGCAGTGTCTAATGATTCATCAGCGTATTCTACTTCACTTGTTGCGTCTTCATCTGTATTCCACATAACGGTTGTGGTTGTTGGTGTAGATGTGGTTGTTTTATCAGAGATTACTGGAGGTGTTGTGTCAGGGTCTGGGTCTGGGTCAGGATCTGGGTCTGGTTCATCGTCTCCACATCTTCCTGCTGTGTCACCGTGTGAAAGATGTGCTCTACCTGCTGCTTTTCCTACAATAATTGTGTGTGCATTGTCTGGGTTACCATCAGGTACGTGACATATGATTATTTTTTTGCCATGGAATATTTTTTTCCACCTTTTCCATTTCTTCTTCTTTTTATCATCATCGTCATCATCGTCATCGTCATCATCGTCATCATTTGAATCATCATTATCGAATGGGCATGCTTCAGAAAAATCATTAGAAAGATCTGGTATTGTTAATCCCCTGCGCTCATATCGCTTTTTTAAGCTCTCATAACGTCGTTCGAATTGTTTACATAATCTAAGTTGAGCTTGATATTCATCTAGTGTATCTTCAAGGGCATCAAGTTTTGCACCTAACCTAGCTAGGCGATTATGATTAATGGTTGGTGCAAATTCTTCCTCTTCATCAGGATCAAAGTCTGCTGCTGCTGATACGTCTGCTCCCATATCATAATTAGTAAAAAATGTTACTGGCACATCATCCACTAACTGATTCCACTGGTTACCATACAGTTCTGTTGCAATACCTTCTGTCTGTATCCATCTTAAAAGTCCGTTTGTTGAAACGGCATATACTCTTGGATCTGACTGTATTTTTACCAAAAGTGCTCCTGGACGATATCTTACGTTTTTCCCTAGTGGAAAATCAGAAAGTTCTGTGTCATCTATTTCAACAACGCCATCAAAATCATCATACCAGGAAAAGTATGTCTTTTCGTTTGGGAAAACGTATCTTTTTCCATCATCCCCAAGATAATAAAGTGAGGAATTACTTCTTCCCTTAAAGACAGAACCTGAATCAAGTCCACGTCTTGCATCTGCTGGTGCTGGAGTAAGACCAACAAAAACAAAGGAAAATATAGCAACTAGTGCTACTATTTTTTGCATATATTTCATATATATTAGTTATTTATTATTTATTATATAAACCGTCTACACACACTATAACGTATACGTAAAAATTGTGTTAACATGCTATTTCTTGTGATATTTACTAGGTATGCTCTCCCTTCCATACCTTAAAGATTTTGCCATCCAAATTAATTCTGTGATAAACGCTTCTGCCTGCTTATGCACTCTTTCGTCCTCCACTGTACCGTCTTCTTTTACTGTGTCTTTTACACTACCAATGTTTAAATCTGTAAATGTTACCACGAGTCCTAATTCTCTAAGAACTGAAAGTAATGACTCTATTACACGTACTCCTGCAAACCTTCCTGAAGATACTCCGCAAACTGCAACAGGCTTATGTATGTATTCTTTTAACATCATATCAAGTGCGTATTTTAAACTTCCCGGATATCCCCTGTTATATTCTGGGGTAATAATGATAAGTCCATCTGCATTAACAATCGCATTTTTCCATTTTCGATTTTTAGAAATAGGTCCAGGCCCTTCATCTGTATGAGAAAAATTTAAATCACGTACATCAATAAATGTAGTTTTTATTTCTTTATTTTCCTTTAATTTTGTTAATACAAATTTTGCGACTCTCTCAGACATTCGTCCTTCACGTAAAGTGCCCAGCAGTACCACGATGTTAATATTTTTCTTAGGTTTTTTCATATTTTTTTATCCATGAGCGATAGCTGCTATCCAGATGTGCTTCGCTCCTTTATTTTTTAAATCTTTTGCGAGACTCCTAACACTTGTCCCACTTGTTATTACGTCGTCTACTATTATGTATGTAATATTTTTTACATTACCTTTTATATAAAAAGCGTCTTTCAAATTGTAACGTCTTTCTGGTTTTGTTAATTTTGTTTGTGTTGCGGTTCTTTTAATTCTTTTTGCAAGAGTCTTATTTATTATCCATCCAGTATTTTTTACTATGTTTTTAGCGATTAATTCTGCTTGATTAAACCCTCTGCTTAATTCTTTTGACTTATGTAAAGGCATTGGTATTACTTCAACATTTTTCTCATCAGTTATTTGTATTGGGCGAAATATATATGGAATAGATTCATAATAGTCGCACCAAGCTTTTCCTAAAATATCTGCAATCTCTCTTACCCCTCTATATTTTAATGCTCGCATACTCTTTTCTATGGATTGGCTTTTATATTGGTATGGCACGAGTACTCCATCTATACACGTGCTTTTCTTACAAGCACTGCAATTACTACCAAAAGTTGTTGATTCTTTTTTTGAAAGTGCATTGTTACAAAGTATACAGATTCCAATATAGCTTATGCAATTTAGTGAATCTAAACATACTTCACATAGATACTTACCTTCTTTCTCACACTGAACGCATATTTTTGGAAGTAAAGTTTCTAGAAGATGTTCGATGACAAATGATGTTGTTTTTTGTACTTTAGAAATTACCGTTAAATCCATTTGCTAGCCATTCTCCATTCTCCTGTTTTTGCCAGGTTATCGCGTAATTCTCCTGCACTTTTAGCACTTCGTCAAGTTCGTTAGTTGTTTCTCTTTGTGCTCCTATCTCAACAGTTGCCGTTCCTTCAATAAGGCTAAGCTCTTTTACAACAATAGAGATGGGGCTAATTGTGTACCCTATGAATGTTGCCCTTTCAGATAAATTTTGTTCTTTTCTAACTTTTTCTTCATCAATTGCGACTCTTAATTCCTCTGTCATTTGGTAATACAAATCTGCTATGTTTGAAAGTGAGCTGTGGCTTGAGTAACTTCCAATTCTTTCAATAAAAATACGTGATTTACTTGAGAGTTCTTTTCTTACAACCTCTTCTTCATATCTAGCGTCAGCTGTCACTCCGCTATCTCCTAAACCTCCGCCAACTCCGTTACCACTATTTGCATTTTGAGGAAGAGTTCCGATTGCGGTAATTCCGTTTATTGATTCATCCGTTTTTAATGTACGAGGTCGTATGACAAAAAACCAAATTGCTGCTAATACAACTATAGCTAAAAGCGCACCAGAAATAGTAAGTATTATTCTTTTCATAATTATAACTCTCCTTTCTTACGTTTTAACATTTCTTCTTCAAATTCTTTTTTTGCCGCTTCAATTTCTAAAAGCTGTCTAGGGTCAGAAGTGATTAGCTGGTCTTCAGTATAAGATGCTACGATTTTCATTGCAGCATGTTTTTGGCCTGCAAAAAATATTCCTTCTCCCACACCACTTTCAAGCAACAAATACTTTTCTCCTTCTGTAAGCATGAATGTTTTTTGAACTAAATCTACAGCAGCTGGAGATTGTTTTAATAATAGTTGCAAAGCAGAGTTATTTACAATAGCTTGTCCGTATGTAGATGTTAGAAAGTCGTTTACGTCTTGTGTGATATTGGTGACACCTAAATAATATTTACGTGCCCTTTTTACAAGAGCAAAAATAAATTTTGC
Source organism: uncultured Gammaproteobacteria bacterium (assembly GCA_964555725.1). Taxonomy (GTDB): domain Bacteria; phylum Patescibacteriota; class Patescibacteriia; order CAZKTI01; family CAZKTI01; genus CAZKTI01. The sequence continues at coordinate 4,185 of CAZKTI010000065.1, forward strand.
GCTATCCTCTTGTTGCATCAACCACCATGCCTCATCAATAACGAGAATTCTTCTTTTAAGTTCTGAGCGAACAACGTTCCATATATAATTAACAATGTTGTAGACCGCAAGTGGTCGTAATTCATCTTCTAGGTCTCGAACGCTAAACACGACTAGATTATTATTTGATTTTACATTTGTAGGAGAATTGAATAAACCTGCAAATGTTCCACTTACATATTTATCTAATCTACGTGCCAAAGACTCTCCGCCTTCCATTCCTTCCAAAATTTCTTGAAAATCAGCCATTACTGGAGGCTTAACATTTGCTAGGTCAGAAGAAGGAGTTATATCTTTTTTTGCATACGTTTCTAAAAGACCTCTGTCTACTAGAGCATCTTCCTCATTTGTGAGCTCTCCTACCATAAGGCGCACTAGCCCTTTTAATATGATAATTGCGCTTCTTATTATATCTTCTGTTTTTACGTCTTCTCCTACAGAGCGCGGGAGGTCAAACGGGTTTATCTTATTTTCTGCTGCAAGTGAAATGTTCAAATACGTTCCTCCAACTGCGTCTGACAGATGTTTGTACTCTCTTTCAGGATCTATAATAATAACGTCTGTTCCCATCATAAGACTTCTTAAGACTTCTAATTTTACCGCATAACTTTTTCCTGCACCCGAAGTTGCAAATACTACTGAGTTTGCGTTTTGCAAAGAGAATCTATCG
>CAZKTI010000066.1:0-4833 GCA_964555725.1 uncultured Gammaproteobacteria bacterium
GCTCCGGGACTCGGACTCGAACCGAGAACCTAACGATTAACAGTCGTTTGCTCTACCATTGAGCTATCCCGGAATATGGTATTTTTTCTTTAATTTCTTTAAGAATGAATACTATTATAATGATTTTTTTCTTTATGTCAATATGGGTAAAGAGAAAATAAAACCCGCTTGAATAGTTGCTATCCAGTCGGGTTGGTCCTTTTTTATGTGAGCAGTTCTTGCAGCCCCTTCTTGATTGAAGTGATAGGCACAAAAGACACACCGCTAAGTGAAAGAAGTTCGCACCTTATTTTTTCCTTTCTTCCCTTGTAGAGCACGATTACTTTTATATTCTTTCCCAGCAAGTAACGTATTGAATCAAGAAGTGTCATTCCGTCTAATTCGGGGAGCGTTGCGGAAAGAATGGCTACATCAGGCTTTCTGCGCTTGCAGCTCCTTTCCATTTCCTCAGTATTGATGCTCTGGTGTATTACCAGATAATCTGGGAATTCATTTTGGATGATTCCGCAAATTCTGTGGTGCATGTGAGCGCTTTCGGTGTGCGCTTTGTCGGTTACGTGCTCGTAGCCTACGTGTATGGTTGGTTTGCCAGCAATTGAGCGATTGTATATTTCACTGTAATCAATACCTTGGAACGGTGTCCATAGAGGTTTTTCTGAGATGATTTCACACATTTCTTTCTCCTTATAATCATCTGCAAAAAGGCACTTGCCTATACCATACTCACGGTTTGTGAGCAGGTCAAGCTATTGAATTAGAGGAACAAAAGAAAATCCCCATATTTTTTTTGTATGTATCTTCCCTTGTTTATTTTTATCAATGACTACTACATCGTTTTTTATAGGGATTACCATCCTTCCATTATTCTTAAGTTGTTGTATTAATTCACTTGGCATATCTTTGCTTTCTGCTGATACCAGTATTTTATCGAATGGAGCTTTTTTAGGAATGCCAAGTGTTTTGCTTGCTTCATTTATTTCTACATTAAGAAATGAGTATTTGCTAAGATTTTTCTTTCCAAATGTTACTAGTTCTTTATGCAGTTCAACACCATACACTTGTCCAGTATTCCCCACGGTATGTGCAAGAAGTGCAGTTGTCCACCCTGAGCCAGTGCCGACATCTAAAATTTTATCACCTTTTTTTGGCTGAAGTAATTCAAGCATTATTGCTACGGTTGTTGGTTGTGAAATTGTCTGTTCGGCAGGAATGGGGAGTGGACGGTCTTCATAACATTCGTTTTTGTATGTATCTAAAACAAAATTTTTTCTATCAATATTTTTAAATGCTTCTATTATTTTTTCCGTCTTAAGAACACCTTCTTTCATGAGGTGCTGTATGAGCTCCGAGTTATTTTTCATATTTTTAAGAGAATCTTTTTGAGAGAATTATCGCAAGGGCATTTCCAACGTTTAAAGATTCCAGCCTTTCATCGTGAGGTATTGTAATAGATGTACCTTCAATATCTAGAGTAATTCCAGTGCCTTCTGAGCCAGCAATAAGTACAATATTTTTTTCGTTAGGAATTTCAGCTGAACTATCTTTTTTCTTTTCTAATTTATAAATTGGTCGTTTTGTTCTTTCAATAAATTCATTTGCAATATTTTTTGGAATTTCTTTCCATGGTACAGAAAAGATTGCACCAGAAGAGGATCTAACAACTTTAGGGTTTGTCGGGTCTGCACATTCTATTAAATAGAGTGAAGCATTGAAACCCTGACATAGTCTTAATATAGCACCTACGTTACCAGGGTCCTGTACATGGTCTAAGATAACTATAGTAGGTTTTTTATTAACATCTTTTTCAGTAAATCTAGGGAGTTTTGCAACGGCTGCAATTTTTTGAGGAGTGTCGGTTGTGACTAGTTTTTCGAAATTTTTTGTACTTTTTTCTGTAAACGTAAAATCTATAAAGTCTTTTGCAGCTTTTACATTTTTTTCACCTTCAACTAATAGTCGCTCATTGCGCATTCTTCCTTTTTTGGTGTGTAAGGTGGTGATTAGTCTTTCTTGAGAATTTAATAGCATATGAGGGGAGTATACATGCATTTGCTAAAAATAAAAGTAAATCCCGATTTTGTTAAGTATTGCGCCATACAGCAAAGTATAGTAGACTTTACATATTGTACAGACGTACATATATACTAAATAAGAATAAATATATATAAAAGGAATCATAGGTTTAATAATTGTGCTCTTTGTTGTGGGTGGTGTCGTTTTCTTTATTATGGATGCACGCGATGATACTCGTGATGCCAATGAGCCAGACACATCTCTTAATGTCCCTGCAGAAGAAATGATGGAAGGGGATGAGGAGGTTATGGAAGACGATCATGGCGGCGATGCCATGATGGAGGAAGGTGATGCCATGATGGATGATGGGGGAGAAGTAAAAATTTTTAATTTAGACTCCTCAAACTTTAAATTTAGCGTTACTGAAATAAAAGTTAAAAAAGGTGATACGGTTAAAATAACGTTAACTAATAGCCAGGGATTTCACAATTGGGTTGTAGATGAATTTGACGCAAGCACAAAACAGATTAAAACTGGTGAAACTGATACTATAGAATTTGTTGCAGATGCTACCGGTATCTTTGAGTACTATTGTTCGGTTGGTAATCATAGGCAACTTGGTATGGTTGGAACGTTTATTGTTGAATAAATCAAATTTACTATTTTTTAACTCACAACTCATGTTAACAGCATGAGTTGTGTTGTATGGTATACTTTTGTTATGAATTTTTTTAATGAAAAAGTTGCACGGTATGTATTTCAGTTTGCAGTTGCTTTAGTACTTGCTTATTTTGGCGTACAAGCACTTCTTAATCCTGATATACAAGCTGCTCTGTGGGTATCACAAAATATAAGTACGATGATTGAAATAATAATTCCCGTTGAAAAATTTATTTTTCTTTTAGGAGTTACACAAGTTATTGCATCTATTTTTCTTGTAATTAATAAATTTATACACATTGTACTGCCAGTTGTAATATTTTTATTTATCGGAATAATAATTAATCTAGGATTTAACGAGATTGCGCTTAGAGATTTTGTTATTCTTATTGGTGTCGTGTATTTATATTTTTCTACGAAGACCGCTAATGCAAAAGTATAAAAAAGTAATGGTGTTTGGAGTTTTTGACGGACTTCATGAAGGACATCTATATTTTTTAAATGAAGCAAAAAAATTATGCGATGCACTCATTGTTGTTGTAGCAAGTGACATAGATGTAGGAATGTATAAGAAAAAATCGCCTAAGTATTTATTGAAAGAGCGTATCAAAGCTTTAAAACTTACTGGCATTCCCAATACTGTTGTAGAAGGGGATAATGAACCTGATAGCTGGTGGGTTATTAAAAAATATGCCCCTGATATCGTAGCCGTTGGTCATGATCAGGAAGCGATAGCAGAATCTTTAAAAAAATGTTGTAGTAATATTAAAATTGCGCGTATAGATTTTATACCGACACCATGAAAAAATGTTTAAAAGATTGAATTTATAGATTTTTCACCACCTAATACTTTTATGGTATACTGTTTCTAATAGTGGATTATATTATGGAGCAAAATTCTAAAAATATTTTTCGGATTATATTAGGCCTCATTTCTCTTGCGGGCACTTTTATTATGGGATATCTAGTATATCTCCATTATCATGTTGGTGCGGAATCTTTTTGTAATTTAGGAGAAGGATTGTCTTGTGAGCTGGTTAACCAGAGCTTATATTCAGAAGTGTTGGGAATACCAGTATCTATAATGGGAGTAATTTATTTTTCAGTAATATTTTTACTAGTGTTATTGCGTTATAGCGAAAAGACTTTAAAGCAGATCGCATTTGTTACTATAGTATTTCTTGGACCATCAATTTATCTAACACTTACAGAGATTTTTATTATAAAAAGCATTTGCGTGCTTTGTGAGACCTCAAAGGTTCTCATGTTAGTTATTATTGGGGTTATAGTTTATGCTTTAAAGCCAGTTTCACTTTCAAAAAATTTAGTAATAGGCGGGCTTATACTTGCTGTGTTATCTGGCGGTACAACCTATTATATACATGCAAGTGCGGTTCCTGAGGGCACATACGATATTTTTGCTCAGTGTTTATATGATGAAGGTATGCGGATGTATGGGTCTGAAGGATGCTCTTTTTGCGCTAAACAGCGAGGGCTATTTGGTTCTGCTATTGAGTTTGTAAATGAGATCGAATGTGACCCTCGTTATGAGGGGTATGAGGTTGAACGTTGTGTTTCTAAACAAATTGAACATACACCAACATGGATTTTAGAAGATGAAAATGGTGAAGATGTTGTTCGTTTAGAGCCTGGCGTTCAATCACTTGAAAAATTAAGCGAAGTCTCTGGTTGCGCAATAGAGGAGTAAATTATGTTAGGAGAAGATCTTACACTTGGGGTAATTATTGTAGCGGCACTTATAGATAGCATTAATCCATGTGTGTTTGGTGTTCTTATTTTTCTTATCGCTTTCATGACAAGCGTCTTTAAGAGCAGAGTGAAAATGTTAATTGGCGGATTACTTTATACTGCCGTAGTGTATGCAACTTATCTAATACTTGGATTTGGTATTTTAAAGATTACAGTAAGCACTGGATTTTCTGGAGTTGTTTATCTTATTGCAGCACTAATTGCAATATTTGCAGGTGTATTGGAAATAAAAGATTACTTCTGGTATGGAAAGTGGCTTTCTCTTCAGATGATTCCTGGTGGCTCTAAACGTATCAAACATTATACAGAAAAGATCGCAGCACTCGAGCAAAAAAATCCCTTACTTCTTATGCTTGCAACCGCAGCATTAGGTGTATTTGTTGTTTTGGT
>CAZKTI010000067.1:0-4764 GCA_964555725.1 uncultured Gammaproteobacteria bacterium
TATATATGATGACTAAGAACGTAGAAAGAGTGTCTTACGTTTGGGGTACCTTCCATCGAGCTAGTTTTCATTTTCTTTTCAAAGGACAAAAGAAGCGTGCTAGAGGTACGATGATTGAAGTCCTGCAGATAAAAAATGAAAAAAAGCCGGAGAGGCTGACAGATATGGGCTTTGCCCAAAACAGGTCAGCCGGCGTGAGAGCCCGAAATGTTTGAGATCATGTCGACTAATCGATTAGCATAACCCCACTCATTGTCATACCAAGCAATCACTTTAACCAAATCCCCGTCCACAACTTTTGTTAGTGACAAATCCACTATTGCAGAATATGTAGAACCAATAATGTCTGATGAAACTATTGGGTCTTCAGTTACAGCGACGATATCTTTATAGAGTGGATTAGTAATTGCTTTTTTAAATGCATTATTTACTTCATCAACTGAAACTTTTTTTGAAAGTAGCATTGTAAAGTCTGAGAGCGATCCAACAACCGTTGGGACTCTAACTGCCATTCCGTCAAACAAACCTTTTAGTTCTGGAATTGTTTTCGCAGTTGCTTTTGCAGCGCCAGTAGTTGTAGGTACAATGTTTTGTGCTGCGGCACGCGCACGCCTTAAATCTTTATGTGGACCATCTACAAGTCTCTGGTCTGCAGTATAAGAATGAATGGTTGTCATAGTTGCTTTTAACACACCAAAATTATTGTGCATAATAGCTGCAACAGGTGCTATGCAATTTGTTGTGCAAGACGCATTTGATACTATCTCATTTTCTTTTGCTTTAGAATCTTCATTTACTCCCATCACTAACGTTTCTACATCTTCAGATTTTGCAGGTGCAGAAATAATGACTCGCTTTGCCCCAGCATCTATATGAGGCTTTGCTAAAGTGCCAGTTCTAAAAAACCCAGTACTTTCAATAACGACATCAATATTTTTTTCTTTCCAAGGAAGTTTCCATGGATCTTTTTCAGAATAAACATGATACTCTTTCCCTTTTACAATTAATGATGTTTCTGTAAACGATACGTCTCCTGGAAAATGTCCATATACGGTGTCATATTTTAAGAGATGAGCGAGTGTTTTTGTATCAGTAAGGTCATTAAGAGCGACAATGTCATAATCGCCCCCTCTTTCTATCATAATGTGAAATGCGGCACGGCCAATCCGACCGAAGCCATTGATAGCTACTCGTATACTCATAATACATTATTGTAACACATAATAAACATTTTCATAAGATAATAAGGGAGCTTAATAAGGACTTTCAGATTTTGAGATCATTTGAATTTTCTTCTCGAGGAACAAAGAAACCGTACTATAAGTACGGTGACTGCAGTTCCGATGAGAAAAAATGCAAAGGAGCCAAAAAGGCAAACCAAAAACGGGCTTTGCCCGTTTTATGTTTGCTGGTATGTAAGTCCCCCCCTACAAACTGTAGCGGATAAAGCGGTTTATTTTAATGTTTTCTCCAAGAACCGCGATTTTATCAGAAACAAGCTGATTTATACTTATTGCTTCATCTTTAATAAATCCCTGCTCTAGAAGACAAACTTCTTGATAAAATTTCTCAATTCTACCAGGTAAAGCTTTCTCAATAATTGTATCGTCTTTGCCCTCCCCGCTCAATTGCTCTTTTGCTATCTCTTTTTCTTTTGCTATCACTTCCTCTGGCACATCTTCTTTTGAAAGATATTGTGGGTCAGATGCTGCAATATGCATAGCGATATCCTGACAAAGTGCAACAAACTCTTCGTTTCTTGCAACGAAATCTGTTTCACAGTTTACTTCAACAAGCACTCCAACCTTGCCTCCTGCATGAATATAAGAATGTATGAGACCTTCTTTAGTTTCACGGTCAGATTTTTTTGCAGCTTTTACTGCTCCGTGTTTCTTTAACCACTCAATAGCTTTTTCAATATCTCCACCAGCTTCATCAAGTGCTTTTTTTGCATCGATCATACCAACGCCTGTTTTTGAACGTAATTGTTTTATAGCATCTATAGATACTGCCATGTGTTTAGATTTATTTTGTATTATTTGCAACTACCTTTTCTTTTTCGGAAGGTGTAGTTGTTTTTGCAATTGGTGTTGCTTCTGCCTTAGGAGCGCTCTTCTTTCCTTCATTTATAGCTTCTGCAATAAAACTGGTAATAGTTGAAATTGATTTAGTCGCATCGTCATTTGAAGGAATAGGATATGTAGTAAGATCTGGATTAACATTTGTATCAGTCATTGCAATAATTGGAATACCTATTTTATTTGCTTCTGCAACTGCAGTTTTTTCTTTTTTTAGATCAACCACAAATAATGCATCAGGTGTTTTGGTAATATCACGGATACCTACAATCATTCCTTCAAGCTTTTCAACTTCTCTATCAATTGTAAGTCTTTCTTTTTTATTTAGACTTTTATACTTTCCTGCAGCAATATTATCTTTCAATTGATGATATCTCTTAATAATTTTATTTATTTCGGGAAAATTTGTTAAAAGTCCGCCAATCCATCTATCTACCATATAAGGCATACCACAACTAATGGCTGCATCCTTTACTAAACCTTGTGCTTGTCTCTTAGTAGCAACAAACATAATCTTTCCACCTTGTGATGCGGTTTCCTTAGCAAATGCTGTGGCTTCCTCTAACTTTTTAAGAGTTACCTCTAAATCAATAATATGTACGTTAGAACGTACTCCAAAAATAAAAGGCGCCATCTTTGGATGCCTTTTTGACGTTACATGCCCAAAATGCACTCCGGCCTTGAGCATAGATAATAATGTTGGTGTATTCATAAGTTTTTCCTTATTCCTCGTTAGGCTTTCTCTATATTATAGAGAGGAAATTTGATGCCTAACTGTGTGATTAATTAATGTTGCCATATAATAAAACAAAAAAAAGATGTTGTCAACTCCATTACGAATATTAAGGTATTAAACCAAAAACCACATATTTATGACAAAATTGATTCACAAAATATTTAATTTTTTATAACGTGTCATACTTTGCCATAAAAACATTCAACTTTTTATTTATAAAGTTAAATTTTTATCAAACATTAGTACTATAATTATTCTTCGCTTCAATTAACAAAAACTATTAAAAAAGTATATTGCGTAAATAAAAACTTACTGATATAATTTCCCTGTTGTTATATACCTGTGGACAAAGTGGGTACTAACAATAATATCATCTCTTTTCCAAAGTGTTCAGGAGGACATAACTAGTGGCGACAGATTAGGAAGAAATCGGGATGATTTTTTAGTACAAAAAATTGCTGCGCAGCAAAAAGTATTTGAGAGGGGTATGTGAACTCGCGTTCATGTATGCTCTTTACTTTTTTGCTGCGTTTTTTTATTGAGACTTAGGCTGGAGTGCTGCGCAAGGTGTCATAACAATGCCACTCACGTTGTGATGCCGCCCCTCTTACTCCACCCTAAGATCCCAGTAAATAAGCATTTTAATTTGTTTACTGAAAAATTTGGTCGATACGTTCTCTTAATTTTAGAAACGTCTCTTGTTCCTCATATAGTGGTTACGGTGGCCAATGCCTTAAGGCGCTATTCCCGAGAACAAGAAATTAACTTCTAAACGCAAAGAAAGGAGGTGTATACTAATGCGAAAATTAATCTCAATATTCTCAATTGCATTCTTATCTCTATCTCTAGCTGTAACCCCAGCATTTGCTGGTGATCATGGCGGCCGTGGTGGTCGTGGTGGTGGCGGCGACAGAAGTAATGATGATGTAACTGTTAATAATAACAATGGTGGTCATATGGTTGGTAACGGTATGATAGAATTTGATGTACCAGAAGTTGAACCAGGTGAAACAGGTCAAGTTAGTTATCAGTTGGCGGTGGCTTATAACATACCTTTTGGCGGTTCCGAAGTATCAAATAACGCTTCTATTGGTGCATATGAAAAAGACAGAAATTATAACGACAACATTACTACAGGAAATGTATCTATAACACGTGTTCATCCATATACACCAAACACATTAATAGGTGCATTCATTGGTACACCAAATTATAATAAAAATACTGACCTCTCATTCTCTCCTGCATTCACTATAGAAAAAAAGCATTTTGCAGAAACCTCAACCATCTTTGCAGGACAAGAAGTGTCATACCAAATAAATATAAAAAATACAGGGAGCGCAGACTCACCAGTAGTAGTCGTAGTTGATGACCTTTTTGACCCAATAGGAGAAAATATAAACAGTCAGGGTTGGGATCTTGGAAGAGTGTATACAAATGAAGAAATTATCTTTGATTATACAATAAAAATAAATGAACATGCTTACAATGGTCTCTACACCAATTATGCTCAAGTGTATTATCTGGATCAACAAAATAACCCTCTTGGTTCAGAACGAGTGCATGTTACTTTAGAAGTACTTGGTGGAATGGATATACCTACGTTCTCAGCTGAAGCAGGAGAAGATATACCTGAACAAGTAAATCCAATAACAAACATTGAAAAAAACACTGCCCCGGTAAAACGCTCTGGCGGAGATAACGATGACAATGACATAGAAGATGCTTTCACACTAGTTCCTCCAGCGCAAGCAGCTGATGTTGAGATACTTGGTGCGACTATTGATAAAAATGCAATAAATCTAGTACGTAATCTGTTCCTATTAATACTATTAATATTTGCAATTGCATATTTTCTCACATACTATATCGAGCGAGAAACTGAAAAAAATATCGATAACTAACACAAAAAGTTAAAGTCTATTACACATCCCATTCTATTGAACGAAA
>CAZKTI010000068.1:0-4633 GCA_964555725.1 uncultured Gammaproteobacteria bacterium
GTCTTTAGCTTTAGAGATTGCATCATCTACCTCAACTAAAGCTAGTTCTATAGCTTGTTCAAGTGGTGAACTAACAGCTACTTCATCTACTTGCTCTTCAATAACTTCTTCTGAAGTATCTTCTAATATTTCAGGTGTTGAGGTTGAGGGTGTAGTAGCTACTTCAATAGCTGAAGTTGGCTCAACTTCCTCTATTTCTTCTGTTAATTCTTCTAATTCCTGTATACGTTCTGCTGCAAATGCTAATTGTAGCTTTAACTTAATCTCAGGATCCAATGCAGCGAGTAACTGTAAATCTTCTATAATCTTATCTACAGAAAAAAGAGTGTCTCCTGGTCGTGCTTCATTTGCACGCGCTATTCCAGCGGTAGTGCTTAATCCAAAAATAATTATAAGTGAAAATATTACGGGCACTTTTTTTAACCTAAGAAGTTTTGAGAAAGGGTTAATATGTAAAGATTTACTGTCATGAATTTGCTCTGTTTGACGCATCATTTGAAAAACACGAGCTTTTGCACGAATCTTGTCTTCAGTACTAAAAACAATATCCTTTCCTGCTTTATGAAGGTGTTTGAGCATTTCAAGCTCGCTATCTGTTATTTCATTTTTATTACGCTTCCAAAACATATTATTAATAATGCTTATAAATTGAACTGTTAAGCCTTCTTTTTAGACTTTCAGATTTGTGTACAATTTGAGGCACTGGCGAGAAACGAAGCGAGCTGTACCTACGGGTACTGCGAGCAAGTCTCGAGACAGTAACGAAAAAGTGTGTCAAATCTGAAAGTCGCATTTTCATACAATTTTTCGTAAGGCCTTAATTGCCCGTACCTGCATAACTCTAACCGTGCCGTTTGACTTCCCCATAACATCAGCAACTTCCTGAACTGACAGTTGATTAATAAAACGAAGTGTCAAAACATTCTGATAATTCTCCGAAAGTAACTGTAAGGATTCTTTCAGCTTACCTATCTGCATATTTGTATCAAATAATTCTTCTGTATTGTCTGTATATTCTTTTTCCATATATTCCTCTATAGGCACTTCCTTTTTCTGACTTCTCCAGTAATCTCGCACAATGTTATGAGATATCTGGAAAAGCCAAGTAGTAAACTTTGCATCACTTCTTTCTTGATATTTTAAAATATTTTTCCAGGTCTTAATAAATGTAAGAGAAAGTAAGTCTTCTGCTGTTTCTTTATGACTAACCCTCATATATATAAATCTATATACAGGTTCAGAAAGAATATCAAAAAGCTTACCAAACGCTTCCTCATCACCATGCTGACTAAGCTTTACAAGGTGTTTCAGCTCAGCATCGCGCTCTTTAAGCGCTTGAGTTTCGTTCATGTTAGGTATAACGGGCATATATAAAAATTGTTACAGACATATCTTCTACTGTGCCTATTTTTCAATAATTTGTCTATATTTGTTTAAAAATAAAAGTCTACATTACGCAGACTTATCTTAAGGTCAATGAACCAATTTACCTCCTCTCTTACGATGGGGGTCTTTTCGGAATCGACCGTGAAGATGTGAAACCTGTTCTTCACGAGTTTTCTGAAAAGGGATTCTGACGACCTGAAACCCTTCACGAACTCGAAATCGGTACTCTTCGCCAAGAGGAATACCAACTTCTTGCGCGAGATCATGCTGATAGATCAGATGACAGATGTGAGCGTCACGTTTCAACGTAACGGCCTTTTTGTGGAGTTCGTCGGCCCTCTCATCATCATCAAGGAATACTCGCTGCTCCATCGCTTCGTCACTCTGACTCATGAGTAGTTGAAACAAAAGCCGAAGCTGCATCAAGTGGATGGTGAGCTTTCCCACAACTTCCTCATTGGGCTCGACAGGGTCTCCGTCATCCTCCATGTCATTCGGATCGAGCATATGAGCTCGGTCAAGAATATCTTTGACGTCCATTACTTCCCCCTAAAGATGAATAGACTGTTTATATCATTATAAAAACAAAAAGTCAATGCAAGTTTATTTTGCCTTTGGCCATATTATTTGAGCCTCTGGAAATATACTTGTTAATGGATGGGCTTCACAATCATGTTTTCTTGCGGGACAAACATTTCTGCCATATTCTATAAATCTATAAGTAATTGTATTCCAATCTTTTTTAGGAAAAAGTTTCATAAAATCTTTTTCTATACGTATAGGGTCTTTATAATCTGACAAGTCAAAACGTATAGCGAAACGTCTTACATGGGTGTCAACTGCAATACCAATATTTTTACCAAATGCATTTCCTAAAACAACATTTGCTGTTTTTCTAGCAACCCCCGGGATAGTAAGAAGCTCTTCCATAGTGTCTGGCACTTCAAACCCATAAACATCACGGACTCGTTTCGCGGCGGCTATTAAATTTTTTGCCTTGTTATTATAAAAACCAGTTTTTCTTACATCTTCTTTCATTGCAGATTGTGTTGCATTTGCGTAATCGTCAATGGTTTTATACTTTTTAAATAAACTCTTAGTAACTCTGTTTACCATTACATCAGTGCATTGTGCAGAAAGTGACACAGCAACAAGTAACTCCCAGTTATTTGAATAATTGAGAGATATACGTGCTCTTGGAAATAATTTTTTTAAGCAGGCATTGATTTTCTTTGCACGCGTTTTTCGTTCTATTAACTTTTTCTTAGTCATAAAGAAGCATTAATTTAAAAGTATGTAGGGGCTAGTAAAAAAAGACGATTTGAAATTTAGTAAATTTTGAGGCTTTCATGAGATACGAAACGATATGTACTTACGAGTACATTGAGTAAGTAGTGAATGTATAACGAAAAAATTTACAAATTTCAGATTGTCTAGCGAGGAGCATTATAAACGTCACTTACTCCTTTTTTTGAAAATACAACCTGCCATAATTGATTTCTTCTAGAACGAAAAGAGCCAGCAGAAGCCATAAAATAATATATCCACATACGCTTGAATCGTTCGTCATACCTAATTTTTAATATATCCCAACTGTTTAAAAAATTTTTCTTCCAAGCGTGTAACGTCTTATCATAGTAAGCAGAAAAATTATGCCAATCTTCCATAATAAACAATCCTTCTGCGGCATCCGCTATTTGTTTTACTGATGGAAGCATAGAATTTGGAAAAATATATTTTTCTATCCATGAATCAATACCTCTCACCGACCCTTCTCCTCCAATTGTATGCAAAACAAATAAACCATCTTTCTTAAGTGATTTGTTTACAATATTAAAAATTGTTTTGTAATTCTTATAACCTACATGCTCAATCATACCAACAATAACGACCTTATCAAACTTTTCCTTTAAATCACGGTAATTCATTTTCAAAATAGTAACGGGAAGCCCTTTGCAATATTCTTTGGCATATGAAATCTGTTCATCTGAAATAGAAATACCCGTAACTGTGCATCCGTAACGCTCTGATGCATATTTAGCAAAACCTCCCCACCCACATCCTATGTCTAAAACTTTGTCGGTTTTCTTTAATTGTAATTTTTTACAAAGTAATTCAAGTTTTTGTTCCTGTGCTTTATTTAAATCTTCTGTGTCCTTAAAATAACCGCACGTATATTGATTATATGGATCTAAAAACGACATATACAAATCGTTATCAAGGTTATAATGCTTTTCTGCAACTTTCATACCTTTCTTCCTATTTTGCATATTAAACAGATATGACTTGAGGAAAAGCCATGCTACTTTAAAATTCAATTTTATTTTTTTGTCCAAACGTGAGCGAAGTATTCTATTAAAAAATTCTGCCATATCTTTAACATCCCACCAGCCATCCATATATGCTTCACCCAAGCCAAGTGATCCCTCTCCAATAATGCGTGAATAAAGTTTTTCATTATTTACTTGAATATCATAAGGAGCAGGGCCATTCACCTCAATGCCCGCTTCTTTTAGCCAAGAAATTATAGTTTCTTTTGCTTTAGCCATATTTTATTTATACACACTATATGAAATTGTGTCTATATCTATCTATTTTTTCTTTTTTAAAGCCGAATGCCCTCCAAACTGGTTTCTAATAGCAGAAAGAACCTTACCAGTGTAAGTTTTATGTTTGAATGAATTTTTACGAAATATAAGTGACCCACTAATTATTTTTACAGGAACCCCTAATTCTTTTGCAATATCAACAGTCCACTTGCCTTCCCCAGAATGCGAAACTGTAGAGGTTATTCCACTTAAATCCTCACCGTATTTTTTATATGCTTTAGATAGCCACTGCATAAGACTGGATTCGATAACACTGCCATGGCTATATACATCTGCAATCTTTTTCATAGGTAAGTTGTACTCCGATTTTTTCATAACAGAAAATCCTTCTGCTATTGCCTGCATCATCCCATACTCAATACCGTTATGAACCATTTTTACAAAATGACCGGCACCAGGGCCTTCAAAATGTGCATACCCCTTAGGAACGGTTAATGCTTTATAAAGTGCTTCCATTTTTTTAAATTTTGAAGATGTACCACCTATCATCATACACGCTCCATTACGCGCACCTTTAGGACCTCCAGAAACTCCTACATCAACAAAAGAAATTCCATTTTTTTTAAATTTCTTTTCACGCTTAACTGGAAGGTACCCCAAACGTAAGACACTCTTTCTACGTTCTTAGTCATCATATA
>CAZKTI010000069.1:0-4566 GCA_964555725.1 uncultured Gammaproteobacteria bacterium
TATATGATGACTAAGAACGTAGAAAGAGTGTCTTACGTTTGGGGTACCTTCCAATTGGTGCGATATATTTTTATGCAGATATTATATTTGTTGGATTTTTTTTGGGTTATCCATTTTTGCTAATTTTGTTAATAATTTTAACTACTGGAAAATCTGAAGTTTTACTCAAATTTTATAATAAATATTTATCAACAATCGTAACGTACTTAATATTATTTGTTATTATTAGTCATTACTATCTCTTTAGTAGAGAATTGTTATCACAAGTCATTGGAGGCGAAAAGCAGCAGCAAGAGATTATTATGGATATAAGCTACCTTGTGTTACTTGGAGTTGCATTTCTATTGGGATTGTTATCTTTTTTCACAGAACTATATAAGTTAAATAATCCAGCTGTTGGTGTTTATATATTGGAAGGTACAAGGACTGTTCATAAAGTTCTTTTAGCTGTAGCAGTTTATGTTATTATTTTAATTCTTTTAGGTTTCATCGCAATAAATTTTTACTAGATATTTATTTCTTTCAATTCTTCTTTAATACTTATCCAATCTAAAGTTCTAAACTCGTCCAATATAGAGAACTATCAAAAAAATATTAAGTATTTATGTTTAAGATTTTTTTGTATAATATTTAGCTTTATTCTTTTTCAATCTATCCCTACTTCTACTCTTAAAATTTGAGCGGCGCTTATTACGGTTACCATCTCCACTCTGTTTAAATTTTTTATACCCATGGCTTCGCTTTTTGCTTTTATGTCTATATACTGGCTCTTTGCTCTCTAGGACTACAACTTTTTCACCCGTATGTGTCTTCCGTGGTAATGTAATATTAATGAGTTTTTCTATTTGTCTGATATCCTTTTTTTGTTCCGGTGCTGCAAAAGAGATTGCCTTTCCGGGTCTGCCTGCTCTACCTGTTCTTCCAATTCTATGAACGTAATCTTCAATTTGTTCAGGGAGATCATAATTAACCACAAGCTCAATGTCTTCGACATCTATACCTCTTGCTGCAATATCTGTGGCAACAAGAACTCTCGACTTACCTGACTCAAAACCTTTGAGAGCAGCTTGTCTCTGACTTTGGGTACGATTAGAATGTAATTCATCTGCACTGTACCCCATAGCACGAACAGCACGTGCTATTTTTTTTGCGCCATGTTTCGTTCGACTGAAAACAAGAACAGAGCCTTTATACTCTTTTAAGATACGTCCTAGTAGTTGTAATTTTTCAGTACGAGGCACAATAAATACTTCTTGATCAATTTTATCTGCAGTGGTTCCATGCTTTGCAACTTCAATGCGAAGAGGTTTTTTCATGTACTGTTTTGCTAATGTCGCTATTTTATCAGGCATGGTTGCAGAAAATAACATAGTCTGTCGCTCATCAGGAACATATGACAAAATCTTTTTTATAATCGGTGCAAACCCCATATCAAGCATTCTATCTGCTTCATCAAGAATTAACATACCAACAGTATTTAATGAAACATTCTTATGTTCTATGTGATCTAAGAGTCTTCCAGGAGTTGCAATGATGACATGCGGTTTTTGTTTAAGCTGTCTTTTTTGTGGATTAATTCCTGTACCTCCAATAATGAGAGAGGTGCGTAAACCAGCAGACCGACCAATTTTTTTAAAATTTTCCTCAACCTGTGCGGCGAGCTCTCGTGTCGGTATTAAAACAAGCCCAATCTTTTTCGTTGCAGCTATGTGTTGCAACATAGGTATAATAAAAGCGAGTGTCTTTCCAGAACCGGTTTGCGCGATACCAACTACATCTTCTCCTGATGTTGCTATAGGAATAGCCTTATATTGAATTGGGGTTGGATGAAAAAAGCCAAGCTCTTTTAATTGCTTGAGTAATCCTGGCGCTATACCAAGGCCATGAAAATCATATTGATTAAGTTCTTCTCGTGACATTTATGTATAACTATATATGGTATGAGTAAAACAAACAACTAAGTATTTTCATCTCCCCCCCACCATCTCCTTAATAGCAATAGCAACTTATCTTAAACCCCTGACGTGTGATAACATGACCCTCCTCCGCAATCAGCCAGCTGACTGAAATGCGGCTTGTGTGCCCTATCCCGATGAACATATGTTCTGAGGGGTTTATGGTATAATTAGGATATGCATGAATACAAAAAAGTTTTAACGTTTTGGTTTAGTAAAAAAATTAAGCCATACTGGTTTAAGAAAAATAAAAGAATAGATGCAATTATAAAAAGAAGATTCTATAATATTTTAAAAAAAGCAAAAAATGGTGAACTCGATAAGTGGAAAGAGAGTCCTAAAGGAAGACTTGCTCTAATTATAGTATTAGATCAATTTTCTCGAAACATTTATCGCGATAACAAAAAAGCCTTTGCTAGTGATAAAAAAGCGCTGTACTTAACAATGGAAGGGTTAAAAAACAAAGATGATAAAAAATTAAATATATCAGAACGCTCATTCTTTTATATGCCACTTATGCACTCAGAGGGGCAAAAATCACAAAAAGAATCTATAAAACAATTTCGTGCACTAGAAAAATTGGGTGGAAAAACTTTAAAATGGGCTATCATGCATAAAAAGATAATTGATAAATATCATAGATTTCCACATCGCAATGTAATTCTAGGAAAAAAATCAACAAAAAAGGAATTGGCGTATCTTTCACAGCCAGGCAGTGGATTTTAGATAACGCTGTTTTTTATTTGTGATATAATTAGGTAATTATGCAAAACTAACCCATATGGTAGCGCGAATACATAATACAAAAAAAATTCATCTCGGTATTCTAATAAATACTCACAAGGCCATGGTCGCTATTAAGCTACGCGGTAGGGTAACTATTGAAACTATTCGTCTCAAAAAAAATGAAAAACTCGATGAACAAATTTCAAAATGGGTTCATCCAATAACAAAAAAGAAAAATATAAAAATACTTGGCGCCGGTATCATAGGAGATGACGTAGGTATAAGTGTAGGCTCTAAATTATGGCTGGAACACGATATTGTGCCGGTTCATTTAACACAAAGATTTGGGTTTGAAAAAGCAGATGTATTACGCGCAAGGAATCTAGTAAAAAAAATGTTCGATGATGATGGAATTTTTATTGTCAAAACAACCAGGTCTCATGAAGTGGTTGTAAATGACCTTGTATCACTTAAAGCATACAAAAAAGTGACGCCCCCTAATTTATATAAACAGCTGCATGAGTTAGCAAATGAATTTAAAACTCTTAAAGGAAATCTTTTGTTTATAAACGCTACGTCGCAAGGGGGAGGCGTTGCACTAATGCGCCATGCACTTATTCGACTCTGTCGTTTACTGGGATGTGAAGTTAGGTGGTATACACTACTTAGTACAAACGGTGAGTTTTTCGCAATTACTAAGAAAAAATTTCACAATGTGCTGCAATCAATCGCAGCTCCCAATTTTATTCTTGATGATAATGATATTTCAGTTTATTGCAACGAGATGAAAAAAAATGCAAAAGGATTAAGCCATGTGATTAAAAAAGCAAACGTCATTGTCATTGATGACCCTCAAGCATCGGGTTTAATTCCTCATATAAGAAAGATAAATCCGCAAGTAAAAATTATTTATCGTTCTCATATCCAACTAGAAGCGGATTTGATAGCAACAAGAAATACGCCACAGTATATTACTTGGAAATTTCTTTGGAGTAGTATTAAGGAAAGTAATGTGTTTGTAAGTCATCCAGTTGAGGAATTTGTTCCTAAAAATGTACCAAAAAAGAAGGTCGTATTTATGCCTGCAGTAACCGACCAATTGGATGGACTAAATAAAAAACTTTCAAAACAGCAACTAAACTATTATTTGGAAATGTTTAACAATATTCTACGCGAGAGTAACCAGAAGCCGCTTGATATTACAAGACCATACATTACTCAAATAGCACGCTTTGATCCATCGAAAGGAATAATTGATGTTATTGAGGCATACCGCGCATTACGCCGCAGAATGGAAAAAAGAGGTGTAGATAAAAAGATAATTCCTCAGTTGGTTATTGCAGGTCATAGTGCAATCGATGATCCAGAGGGAGCGCCTATTCTTATAGAAACCATGAACATTATTCATATGTACCGGTATCGCCCATATGCTGATGATATAAAAATTGCAAGACTAATTCATAGTGATCAATTACTAAACGCACTTCTTCGGGCAAGCCACATTGCTGTACAACTTTCCTATAAAGAAGGTTTTGAGGTAAAGGTCACCGAAGCAATCGCTAAAGGGAAACCGGTTATCGCTTATAATTCGGGCGGTATTCCACTTCAAATAAATCATGGAAGAAACGGTTTTGTTGTAGAGCCTGGAGACACAGACAGGGTAGCACATTATTTATATAAGCTTTTCGTTAATACATCACTTTACAGGGAGATGAGTAGAAGATGCGTTCGTGAACTTAATCAAGATTTTTTTACCGTTGCAAATGCCACCAAGTTTCTTCAACTATCAAATGATTTACTGCATAAATAATATTTATGGGTATATTAAATATTGGAAGGTACCCCAAACGTAAGACACTCTTTCTACGTTCTTAGTCATCATATA